>JAYTFI010000046.1:0-11459 GCA_043734485.1 Acidimicrobiales bacterium
GTGGCACCCTGAGCGCACGGCGGCGAATGACCCGGCGCAGCAGGTGCTGTTCGACGAGCTGAGCCGCCAGGCGCTCGACTACGCCGCCAATCGCTGAACGAGACGCTTGGGAGCAGATCGCAGTTCGACTTCCCGATGACATCGTGGCGTTCGTCGATCAGCTCGTCGCCGCCGGCCACGCCGTGAGCCTGGCATCAGCGTGCGGCGTGGGCAGGCGGACAAACCGACGCGGGCTGAACGTGCCGCGGTTTCAGGCCGGCTCGACCACATTCGCCACGATCGCGTCAACGGACGCGTCGTCGAAGCCCAGCGCACGGAGGTAGCCGCGGGCCCCGCCGTGCGTGTCGCGCAGGCGGGCGAGGAAGCGGCGCATTGCCTCGGGAGGTGCGGCAAGGAACGCCTTCGGCCCGTCCACCATGTCCTCCCTGCCGCCATGGACGTTCTCGCGGATCCACTGCTGCAGCGGCACCATCGGCGCGGTGCTCAGCGAGTAGTCCTCGGCGATCACTTCGTCGTCGACCCCGGCCAAGTCGAGCAGCAATGCGGCGAGCGTGCCTGTGCGGTCCTTGCCCGCGGCGCAGTGGAACACCACCGGATAGGACTCGGGAAGCGCGAGCAGCGCGAAGATCCGGCGCAGCGAATCGGCGCCTTCGACGAGCATGTCGGCGTAGCGCTCGGCCAGGAAGTCGTAGGTGGCCTCGTCGGTCTCAGGTCGATCGTACGCATCCCACATGGTTACGATCATCGAGGCGTGTTCCCAACTGACGGGGTGGTCCTCGACCGGGAAGCGCCCCCGCTCCTCGATCTCACGCGACTGGCGCAGATCGATCACGGTCCGCAGGTTCAGGCTGCGGATCTGCTCTGCCTCGTCGGAGGTGAAGCGATGGAGTGCGTCGGCGCGGTAGATGTGCTGCCACCGGATCGTCCCGCCGCCAGCCGTTGCATAACCGCCGAGGTCACGGAAGTTGAACACGGCCTCGAACGGGAGATGTCGCACGTGCCCGATCTTAGGAGTCCGCAGCGCTGCTTCCGACTGACGAGGCCGAGGTGGCCGCCGTCGTTGGAGTCGGAGCCGGAGTCTGCGCGAAGTCGCCCAGCTCAGGCCGCCGCGTCCATTGCCAGAGGTCGACAAGGCGGAAGGGCAGTGTCGACACGACCCGGCCCGACCTGTTCCGATAGTACGTGGACATACCAGGATGGGTCCAGATCATGTGCTCGTGCTCGGCATCGACGCGGTCGATGAACTCCTCCCATACGGCCGGCTTCACCTCGAGTGCGCCGATGTCCCGCTCGACCATCTCGACGACAGCACCGGTGATGTAGCGGGTCTGGCACTCGGCCACGAAGATGCCGCTGCCGCCATGGCCGAGGTTGGTGTTCGGCCCGTACATGCAGAAGAAGTTCGGGAAGCCAGGCACGGTCATACCCAGGTAGGCACGAGGGTTGTCGTCGGCCCACTCGTCAGCGAGGCGCCGGCCGCCGCGACCGGTGATGTTGAGGCGGGCGGCGAGGTCGGTGACGGAGAAGCCCGTGGCGAGCACGACGACATCGGCGTGACGTGAGGTGCCGTCGGCGGTGACGATCCCGTTGCTCTCGATGCGGTCGATCGGGTCGGTGACGAGCTCCACGTTCGGTTGCAACAGTGCCGCGAACCAGCCCTTGTCGAGCAGGATGCGCTTGCCGTAAGGCGGATAGGTGGGCAGGCACTTCGGGATGAGGTCAGGGCGTGAAGCCAGCACCGTGGTGATGTGGTCGGTCATCTCGACGCGGTGGCGGTCGTTCACCCGGTTCAGGGAGCGCTCGGGATGGGGCCAGTCGGGGTCCTTGCGGAGGTGGCGCAGCAGCCCGTCGCCGTAGCGCCAGAACAGTGTGAAGCGGTTCCATTGCGCGTAGTACGGGACGTGTTCGAGAAGCCACTGCGTGCCGGGCTTCACCTCGGCACTCAGCTCCGGAAGGTTGCGGGCCCACTGCGGCGAGCGCTGATAGATCGTAAGCGCGCGTACTTCATCGGCGATGGTCGGCACGATCTGCATCGAGCTTGCCCCGGTCCCCACGATCGCGACGTCCTTGCCCTTCAGGTCGAGATCTGAAGGCCAGCGGGCGGAGTGGAAGATCGGTCCGGCGAAGTCCTCGACGCCCGGGATGGTGGGCGGGTTGGGCCTGTTGAAATGGCCGATGGCGGTGACGAGCACGTTGGCGCGAACGGTCTCGTCCACCGTCGAGCGGCCGTCAGAACGTCGCAACGTGGCCTCCCACTGTTGCGCATCGTCATCCCATGTGGCCGCGACGAGCTCGGTGTCGAATTGGATGTGGCGGCGAAGATCCTGGTCGGTCGCGAATCCATCGACGTAGGCGAAGAGCTCGTCGCGAGGTGAGAAGTAGTGCTTCCAGCCGTGGTTCGGCGCATACGAGTACGAGTAAAAGTGGTTGGGCGTGTCGACGCCGCAGCCCGGGTAGCGGTTCTCGAACCATGTTCCGCCGACCTCGGTGTTCTTCTCGACGACCGTGAAGGCGATCCCGAGGCGCTTGAGCTGCACGGCCATGGACAGGCCGAATATGCCGGCGCCGACCACGAGCACCGACACGGCCGGTCGAGAGCGCAGGTTGGCAGACCACTGCGTGTCTGCGCTCTCGAAGCCCATGTCCTCCCGGATCATCGGCAGGTACTCGGCGGGCATCTTTTCGCCCAGGCAGGCATCGATCATCTCGGCCATCAGCACTGCGCCGGGATCGTCGAGGACCGGGGTCGGTATGCCGGGGGCGAGCAGTTCCTCGATCGCGGTGCGGATCTCGGTGACGATCTCGTCAGAGAACCCGGCGAGCGGATCGGCGATGAGGCGGACATCGCGCTTCGGTAGGTAGGGCGAGCGCATCCAGCGCTGATCGCCGGTGAGGTGGACGAGGCACATCAACAGCACCCGCAGGTCGGCGTCCTCGATGGCTGCGCGCAGCTCCGCGAGGTCAGGTGCGGTGCTCGGGTCGGTGCTCGGGTCGGTGCTCATCGGCTGCGATCTTCACACGCTGGCGGCTACTGGCACACTGGACCCGTGACCACGAGCCACAGCGTGCCGTTCAACCGGATCCGATTCCACCTCGACGAGCCGGTGCTCCACGACGTCCTGGCCGCGACCGACCGAACCCTCGCCGCGTCCGGGGTAGTCATCGAAGCGGGCGCGCGGGTTGCCATCGCCGTCGGCTCCCGCGGCATTCGCGACCTTGTCCCCGTCGTCGGGCGTGTCGCCAACTGGGTCCGCCAGCAGGGTGGCGAGCCGTTCCTCGTGCCCGCCATGGGCAGCCATGGCGGGGCGACGGCCGACGGGCAGCGCGAGGTGCTCGAGTCGTACGGGCTCGACGAACCGGCGATCTGCCCGATTCTGTCGTCGATGGACGTGGTCGAGCTCGATCGGGGCGACTGCCCGGTGCGCCTCTTCACCGATGCCAACGCCTTCGCCGCCGACGCCACGATCATCGTCAACCGGGTGAAGCCGCACACCGACTTCCACGGCCCCTATGAGAGCGGCATCATGAAGATGATCGCGATCGGGCTCGGCAAGCAGGTGCAGGCCGATGCTCTGCACGCATACGGTGTACGTGGCCTGCGTGACCTCATGCCGTTGGTCGCCCGCCGGGTGCTCGCGCACGGCAAGGTCGTGCTCGGCGTGGCCATCATCGAGAACGCGCTCGACCGCACGATGCTCGTGGAGGCCATCCCCGCAGCGAAGATCCCGGATCGTGAATGCGTGCTCCTGGACGAAGCGAGGGCCCACGCGCCGACGCTCGCCGTCAGCGAGCTCGACGTGCTGCTGATCGACCGCATGGGCAAGGACATCAGCGGCGTCGGCATGGACACGAACGTGATCGGCCGCATCCTCATCACCGGCCAGGACGACCCGCCGACACCCATGATCGCCATGATCGCATGCCATGCGCTCACCCCGGCGTCGCACGGCAACGCCACCGGCATGGGCCTCGCCGACGTCGTCACGAGGGGACTGGCCGACGCGATCGACCACGACGTCACCCGAACCAACATCATCACGTCGGGCTTCCTGCTGCGGGGCAAGCTGCCGGTGGTGGCCGAGGACGACCGCCATGCCTGGGAGCTGTGCCTGCGAGGAGCGGGAGTCGTGGATGTGGCCGGTGTTCGGGCGGGACGCATCGTCGACACGCTGCATTGCGCGGACATGTGGGTGACCGACGCCGTGCTGACCGGTCTGGCCGACGATCCGCGGGTCGAGGTGCTGTGCACAGGTCTCGACCTGCACGACGACGCAGGCGCCCTTTCGCCGTTCGGTTGCTGAACGAGCAGCGTCAGGCGCCGAGCAACTGCTCCTTCAGTTCGCGCTTCACGAACTTGCCGTTCGCGTTCCGGGGCAACGCCGTATCGAGGAACCAGACCGTGGCCGGGATCTTGTGCTTCGCCAGCTTCTCGGCCAGAAACGCCCGTAGTTCGGCCTCGTCGAGCGACGCACCGGGCACCAGCACAACGGCCGCACCCACGTCCTCACCCAGGCGCTCGTCAGGGATGGCGAACACGGCGGCTTCGGCCACGGCTTCATGCGTGTAGATGGCGGTTTCGACCTCCGAGCAATAGACGTTCTCGCCGCCACGCAACACCATGTCCTTGGCCCGATCGACGATGAACACGAACCCGTCGGCGTCGACGAGGGCGATGTCGCCGGTGTTGAACCAGCCCTCGGGGATGCCCTCCTTCGTGGCTTCCGGACGGTTCAGGTAGCCCTTGATGACGGCCGGCCCGCGCACGCAAAGCTGGCCGGGCTCGCCGTCGGGGACGATGTCGCCGGTGTCATCGACGAGCTTCGAGTCGAACGTCGGCATGATCGGCCCGCAAGAGGCCGGCTTCGAGGTGAAGAACGCCGCGCTGTTGGCGGTCACGATGCCGTGCGTCTCGGTGAGGCCGTAGCCGGTGGAGGGCGTCCCGTTGGCCAGCGACTTGGCGATTTTCTCGACGAGGTCGGGCTGCAGAGCCGCGCCGCCGCCGCCCATGCCGACGAGTGATGAGGTGTCGCGCGTCGCCCAGTCGGGATGCGACAGCAGCTCGCGGCTCATTGTGGGCACGCCCGAGAAGTTCGTGACCTTCTCGCGCTCGATCAGCTCGAGGGCGCGGCCCGGGTCCCACTTGTAGGTGAGCACGAGCACACCACCCGCGAGCGTGGCCGGATGCAGAAGGCAGTTGTTGGCGGTGACGTGGAACAGCGGCGTCGGGGCCATGATCACGGGCGGAGCGGGCGATGCGACCGGCGTCGGTGCAGTTTGGCCGGACGCCTTCGCTGCGGCGAGCCCGGAGGCGGCGGCCCAGAAGCCGAGATGCATGATGTTGGTGATGCACCCGCGATGGGTGAGCTGCGCGCCCTTGGGGAAGCCTGTGGTGCCGGACGTGTAGAAGATGCAGGCGTCGTCGTCGGGATCGATCGTCGCTGGGGGAAGGCCCTTCGGCGCCGAATCGGGGCGCACCACCTCGGCCCACGTCGCCGCATCGACGGGAAGGGCGCGGGTCGAGCGGACGCTGATGAGCGCCAGCGGCCGCTTCTCGCGGAGGCGGTCGAGTACCGGCAGCACGCGCTCGACGCGCTCGTCGTCGGCGATGAGGACCTTCGGCGCAGAGTCGGCGAGGCCGTACTCCATCTCGGCTGTCGTCCACCACGCGTTCATGCCGACGATTGCGGCTCCCAGGCTGAGGACGGCCCAGTAGGACACGACCCACTCCGGGTAGTTGCGCATCGCGATGGCGACCCGGTCGCCCGAGCCGACGTCATGGACATCACGCAGATGATGGGCGAGCGAACGGACCTGCGCGTCGATCTCGGCGTAGGTGAAGCGCTCGTCCTCGAACACGATGTAGGGAGCGTCACCGCGGCCTGCGGCCAGCTCCCACAACGTGCGCATGTGCGGCGGTGCGGCATCGAACTCCCGCATCGGGATGCCCCGAACGGTGGTTGCGGTCATGGCGAAGGGGGCACCGGGAGCGGTCAGCTCGGCCCAGGCGGCTTGCAGTTCGGCGATCACGGGCACTGATTGTGCTCGCGCCGCCGTCCGGCTCGGAAACCGCCAGCTCAGGGCGGGTGGCAGGGGTCAGTCGGGGGGCGGGGCGCCGGTCTGGCCGAGCCGTTCGGCCCGGGCCGAGTCGAGGCTGCTGAGGCCCGGAACGTAGGTGATCTCAAGCAGAATGAGCGCGAGCACAAGCATCACCGCACCGAGGAAGTAGTGGCCGCCGCCGAACACCGAGCCCAGCGCGGCCGCGGCCCACGATGCCGCGGCGCTTGTGAGGTTCTTCACTGTTCACCCGAGCGGATGAGCATGCCGGCGCCGAGGAAGCCGATGCCGGTCACGATGCCGGCGACGACCTTGTCGGTGCTGCTCGGGAATGCGTCGAGCGACAGGGTCACAAGGGAGGCCGACCCGAGTCCGACAAGACCGAATGTGCGCAGCCCGGCCTCGTGGCCCCGGAGTTGCCGCTCGGCACCCACGATCGCGCAGGCGAACGTGCCGGCAACGAGCCGGAGGGACAGCCGGAGATTGTGTTCGAGCACGATCCCAACCGTATCGGCGCGCGAGTCGAGGGGGTCGTGCGCGCAAGAGGGGCGGCCAGGCGGCTCGGGCAGGGCGTTTGGTCCGACTTCGCGCGCGGGCCGTCCGACTTCGCGTGCATCAACGAGGCGCGCTGACCACTTCAAGGCTGACGAGCAGCAGCGAGCCGGCATTCGGCGACGTCGCAGAGATCGTCAGCGAGGTGGCGGCCTGCTCGAACGGGGTACGGCGCTCGGACCACAGCAGCGCCCCGCGACGGGCGATGTACGCGCCGGTGTCGACCGTTCCAACTGGTGTCACCACGAGTGACACATCCTTGGTCCAACTCGTGGTCGAGCCGTTGCGGGCCGTCAGCAGCAGGACCACTGGGCCGACACCTACTCGCGTGTCGGCCGGATCGACCAGTACTCGCAGAACGAGCTCGCTTCCGCTCCCGATCAGCGACGCCGGAACTGGCACGGTGAGCGCGACGCCAGGGTTGTTCCAGGTGAGTTCGAGGCCCGACGGCCATCCCGCGAGGTCCTCCAGTTCGAGCCGATGGCACGGTTCAGTGCCGGGCGCCCGGTAGGGGGCGTAGCGGCCGCCGGGGCACCATTGCGGTGTGAAGCCGGCTGTGGGCACGGGGAGTCCGAGCTTCGGGAGCAGCGAGGTGCGGAGGGCGGTGGGGTCGATGTGCACGATGCGGGTGCCCGGCTGCACCTGATCATCTGCGCGCAGACGATTGAAGGCTTGCGCGCCATCGCCGTTTGCTGCTGCTCCGAGCGTGGCGCGGGCGAGCTCCGGTACCAGGGCGGCGAGCGTCCGGCGTTGGACGACAGGATCGAGGCGATCGGTCGCCGCGCACGCCGGGCGTCCTGGGGGAACGGCTTCGGGGCTGAGGCGGTCATTTGTTGCGTTGTGCGTGGCGCGGTCGATCATGATCAGCGCCACCGGCTTGTTGCGGCGTTTGACGTCGAGCGACGGACTCACGAAGCGGCCACCATCGACACCGGTGTCGCCGTCGCAGGTGCCGATGACGACCGCAGCCGGCACATCGGCGAGCAGCGTCGGGTCGACCGAGTCGGCACTCGGTGCGAGCAGTACGAGACCGCTCACGACCCGGCTGACCTTCGGGTTCCCGGTGGGTCGGCCGAGGACGGCGGCGAGCGCCGCACCGCGGGAGTGGCCGACCATCACGATGTGCGTGAGGTCGACCTCGCTCGCCCGCACACCGAGCGATCCGGAGCCGGCGGCCAACGCCTTGAGATCCCGGTCCACCTCGGCCGCCGCCACGGCACCGAAGGCGCGGGTGCCGTTGTCGTTCGAGATGGCGAACTCGTCGTTGATGCCCGGCGCGATGGCGACGAATCCCCGCGTGGCCAGCGCGTCGGTCAGGTAGGCGAGGCCCTCGTGGTTCGGGACCTCGTTGCCCGGAGGACACGGCCATGCCCGCTCGTTTCCGGTGACACTGCAGTAGGCGTGCGCGCCGTGCAGCACGATCGCGACGGGGTATGGCCCGGGGCCGTCCGATGGGGCCGAGACGACGCCCCACCAGCGCGTCGACGGCGACCCGGCGACGCCGACGAGCGGAGCCGACCCGAGGTCATAGATGGCGGTGGTGATCGCATGCCTCGTGTCGGCCATGGTGAAAGGCGGCCTGGTCGTGGTCGTGGTTGCGGGAGTCGTGGTGGGCGCTGCGGTCGCCGTGCGCTTCGTGGTCGTGTGCGTCGTGGTAAGCGCTGTCGTGGTGGCCGCGGTGGTGTGCTTCGCTGTGTTAGTGGCCGGAGCGGCCGACCCCGTGCCGCACGCTGCCGCGGCGGCGATGGCGAGCAGCATGCCGGCCGCGCGCACGATCCTCATCTTCTGGTCCCCTACTCCAGCGCGCCGGCGATGAGCAGGTCGGCGAACTGCTCGTCGTCGTAGCCGAGGAGCCCGGTGAGCACCTGGTGCGTATGTTCACCGATGATTGGCCCCGGC
This sequence comes from Acidimicrobiales bacterium, assembly GCA_043734485.1. Lineage (GTDB taxonomy): Bacteria > Actinomycetota > Acidimicrobiia > Acidimicrobiales > JANYDT01 > JAYUDQ01. The sequence goes on from JAYTFI010000046.1 coordinate 8,506, forward strand.
CAGGCGGGGTAGCCGGGTGTCGCCGAGAACTGGGCCCGAGGGCCCTCAATGGTTATGGTCCCGAGCTCGGCATGGGGCATTTCGACGAAGTGCTTGCGATGTACGAGTTGCGGGTCGACCACGCACTCGGGCGAGTTCTGGACCGGATGCGACGGGACGCCCACGGCCTGCAGTTCGACCGTCGCCGCGTCCATGTCCCGCACGCACGTCCATGCCGTGATGTCCACATCGCGCAGACCGCCGACCAACGCCGACAGTGCCGCCCGCTGCGAATCGTTCTCACAGGCGATCGCGATCCAGCGCTCGTCCCCCATTGCGGGGAACACGCCATGCGGATGGAGGTTGAGGTCGGCCGTGCCGGTGCGCGGCCACACTCGCCCATTGACGGTGTAGTCGAGCACGGCGGGTGCAAGCGTTTGGATCGCTCCTTCGGCCTGCGCGAAGTCGAGGTACTGCCCCTCACCGGTGCGGCGCTGATGGTCGATGGCGGCCACGAGCAGGGCGGTCGAGAACCGCGGCGAGATGTAGTCCGTGTATGCGCCGTACGGTCCGCACGGCGCACGGTCGGGCCAGCCGGTGATGGCGGAGAATCCCGACAGCGCGCTGGCCATCGTCCCGTAGCCGGCCATGACGGACAGTGGGCCGGTCTGGCCGAACAGGCAGCTCGACATCATCACGATGCGGGGGTTCACGGCCCGCAACGACTCGTAGTCGAACCCCCACTTGCGCATCGCCTTGGGCGAGAACGATTCGAGAACGACGTCGGCCCAGCGGACGAGATCGAGGATGGCGGCGCGTCCCTCGTCCGTGCCGATATCGATGGCGACGCCCAGCTTCCCGGCGTTCATGCTTGCGAACAGTGCGGAGTTCTCAGCCCCGGATACGTCGTCCTTGAATGGCTGCAGCGTCCGGGCCGTCTCGACGTGCCTGGCCGATTCGATGCGCACGATCGTGGCCCCGTGGTCCGCCAACACGCGGCTCGATGCGGGGCCCGCCATGACCCACATGAAGTCGAGGATCTTCACGCCATCGAGCGCGCGCCCACGTGCAGCACCCGTCGCGACGGGAAGCGCAGGCAGTGATCGGTGGGCCTCGGCCAACACCTCTTCCGTATGCGCGCCTAGTGCTGGTGCGTTCCCGAGGACCAAGCGGGGCGTGCGGGAGAGCGTGCCGAACTGGCCCGGCAGCGCGATTCCGTCGACATTGTCCCAGTAATCGCGGACTCGGAGCTGATCGCAGTTCACGACTTCATCGATGCCGAGGATCGGCGCGATCAGCAGACCGCGTGTCATGGTCGCGTCGAGTAGCTCGGCCTTGGTCTTCGTCAGGCAGAACTCGCCGATGATGTCCTTGATCCGGTCATACTCCGACAGTGGCTCGGCGCCCGTGAGCAGCAGCACCGTGTAGCCGATCCAGTCCTTGTCCCGGGTGGCCTCGTCGCAGAAGCCCTCTTCGTGGATCCAGTGCATGAACCTGCGGCTGAACACGCCGAGGGCCGAGCCGAAGAGGAACGTGATCGAGACGTGGCCGTCCTTGCACGGCCAGATCAGGCGCAGCAGAACGTCGCCGAGCTTGAGGCCGCCGGTCGCGCGCAAGTGGGTCGAGGCGTTGTTGGGCGCGGCCAGGATCGAGGCCTGTGTGGCCTGCGCCGCGCACTGTTGGGCGGACACGTCGATGTGCTGGCCGAGGCCCGACCGAGATCGCTCGATGAGCGCAATGATTGCGGCGCCGGCAGCCTCCGACGCCGCGTGCGCGAATGCTTGCGGAACACCCACCGGCACCGGCGGCCGTCCGTCGTCTCCGGCCAGTGCGTGTGGCCCGGCGGACGCCCACACGGTCATGTCCGTCGCCGCCCAGTGTGCCTTCGGCCCATCGCCGCCGAACGCGCTGATCGAGACGCTGACCAGCGCGGGATTGATAGCCGCAAGCTCGCCGGGCCCGAAGCCGAGGGCGTCGAGCACGCCGGGACCACTCGACTCGATGAGCACGTCCGCTCCGGTGATCAGCTCATGGAGGCGGGCCCGGTCGGCGTCGCTGTGTTCGAGGTCGAGCACCACGGAACGCTTGCCGCGGTTGTAGCTGCGGTGCACGAGGCTGCGCTCGACCCCGGCGACATCGCCCTCGAACGGGGCGAGCCTTCTCGACCGCGATCCGCCCGGTGGTTCGATCGCGATCACCTCCGCGCCCAGTTGTGCCAGCATCTGCCCGGCCAGCTGGCCACGCTCATCCGACAGATCGAGAACCCGATACGGACCAAGCAACACGAAGTCTCCTCCCCCAAGGCCAAAGCGGGCCGTCAGTCTGGCCGAAATGGCGGTCGCGATCCCAGCGGAGGTGACGCCGAGTGCCCAACGGGCGTTTCCGATTGCGTTGGCCCCCGTCACCAGCTGCCGCTGGAACCGCCCCCCGAGCTGTGCCCGCCGCCGCCCCCTGACGAGCCGGAGCCGGAGCCGGAGGAGAGCGACGAGTCCGATGTCGTAGTCGAATCCTTCGGGATCGTCTTCGTGTAGGAGTGGTGGAACGAGCAGTTCGCGCACGTCTCGTCAATGCGCGCCAGGCCGGTCGAGGTGGTCGTGGCCGACCGGACCGCGGTCGATGTTGCCGACTTCGTCTTCGCGCCACACTGCGGGCACGGCTTGTAATGCGTCAAGAGCTTCCCGTATCGGAGCACGAGGGCGCGGTCGCATGCGGTACAGGCCCAGACGTCATAGTGCACGCTGCCCACGCGCTCTTCGGCCTGCTTCGCGGATCGAGCTTGGCGTCGTCGGCCGTCTCATCGAGTCGCACCATCGGCTTGGCACAGTTCGGGCAGGGACGGACCCTGTGTCGCCGCCTGAAGCGGAGCGCCGCCACGCCGCTCGTGCCGACGAGCACTGCGCCGAAGATGCTCTGGATCGCATGGTCGTCCTTCGCCACCATGATGATCGCGCCGTTGTCGGCCGTCGCATCGCCGA
>JAYTFI010000047.1:0-1584 GCA_043734485.1 Acidimicrobiales bacterium
GACAGCGAAGCAGTCGTCGATGGACCCGTTCGTATGACGTATGCCGAATACGGCCCGAAGGTCCTCGGACTGGGCGCGGGCCTGCGATCGCTCGGCCTCGCCGACGGTGACATCGTTGCCCTGGCTTCGCTCAACAGCTGGCGGCATCTCGCCTGCTGGCTTGGCATACCGGCGAGCGGGCTGGTCCTCAACAACCTGAACTACCGCCTGGCGCCGGCCGAGCTCCAGTTCATCGTCAACGACTCCGGCGCCAAGGCGATCATCGTCGACGACAGCTACGTCGAGTTGGCCCGCACCCTGAAGGCCCTCTGCCCGACGCTGCAGCACCTCGTCCACGCCGGCAACGCGGCCCCGCCCGAAGGCTTCGTCTCCTTCGACGAACTCGCCGTTCACGACCCGCTGCCTGACTCGGTGACCGCCTTCATCGGCCAGGACACACTCGCCGCGATCTCCTACACCGGCGGCACCACCGGCCTTCCGAAGGGCGTGATGCAGAGCCACGGCAACCTGCTCGCCAACGCCATGCACGGCCAGTTCGCCATCGGCTTCCGGTACGACGACGTCTACATCCACGCCGCGCCGATGTTCCATGCTGCCGACGCGGCGTGCACGTTCGGGCTCACGTGGGTTGGCGCGAAGCATGTGGTCATCCCCGGCTGGGATCCGGAGCGCTTCTGCTACGAGGTCGAGCGCGAAGCGATGACGATGACGCTCATCGTGCCGACGATGATCAACATGCTCGTCAACCATCCAGGCGTGCAGTATCGCGACTTCGCCAGTTGGCGGCTGCTCGCCTATGGCGCGTCGCCGATGCCGGAAGAGGTGCTGCGCAAGGCGATGGCGACGCTGCCGTGCGGCTTCATCCAGCTCTACGGGATGACCGAAGCCTCGCCGATACTCACCGCGAACACGGTCGAAGATCACGTCCGTGGCGCGGCCGGGGAGCCAGGATTCGTCGAGCGTCTTCGCTCCGCTGGCGCGCAGGTCCCCGGTGTCGAAGTGGAGGTGCGCCGGCCCGATGGAACAGTGTGCGATGTTGGCGAGCCGGGCGAGGTCTACGGCAGGGGCGCAAACATCATGCTCGGCTATTGGAACCGGCCTGAGGAGACGGCGGCTGCGCTCGTCGAGGGCTGGTACCGCAGCGGCGACGTCGCTTACGCCGACGACCACGGCTACCTCTACATCGTCGACCGAGCCAAGGACATGATCATCTCGGGCGGCGAAAACATCTACACGACCGAAGTCGAAAACGCCCTCTATGCCCACCCGGCCGTGCTTGAGGTCGCCGTCGTCGGGGTTCCGCACGAGCAGTGGGGCGAGGCCGTACACGCCGAAGTGGTGCCGAAGGCCGGCGCCGTGGTGACGGAGGCCGAATTGATCGCGCACTGCCGCACGCTCATCGCCGGGTACAAGGTGCCACGGTCCGTGCACATACGAACCGAAGCGCTCCCGAAGTCCGGTGCGGGGAAGATCCTGAAAAAGGATCTGCGCGCACCGTTCTGGGAAGGTCGCGAACGCGGTGTGAACTGACCTTCCTTCAGGTCATTGCGCGCGTGTCAGGCGCTTGCGGCCACGGCGGCCTGA
>JAYTFI010000048.1:0-11434 GCA_043734485.1 Acidimicrobiales bacterium
ACCGTGGCGAACACGATCTCAGGCGTGGCCCGGCAGAACGAGATGAACGCCCTCGCCACGACCGAAACGACGCGATGCGGCGTCGTGTTGCGAGCAGCGGCGAGCCCGACGGGGACCGACAGGAGCGCGGCTATGCCGGTGCCCGCCCAAGCCATGATAAGTGTACGTATTAGTTGGTGCGCGGTGATGCCCCACTCGCTGCGGGCGTCGCCGCCGAGCGAGTTCGTGCTCGTGAACGTCGGCGGAAGGGCACGGCTCAGGTAGCCGTCCTTGCGGAACAGCCCGCTGAGGAGCTGGCCGGGTGCGAACTCGATGTAGCGCACAAGGTAGACGCCGCCGCCGATGAACGCGACGAGCAAAATCAGTTTCGTGACCCGCTGGAGGTCCCAGGGTGGCGTGAGACGACGGGTCTTCGCGGGCCCAGGTCCGATCCCTGATGTCGACGGCCCCAGCGTGACGGTCACGAGGCGACTCCCGTGGCCGCCTCGGCGAGCGACAGCGATCGTCCGGCGAGTGCAGCATCGAGCTGAGCGATCTCCTGGGCGTTCGCGCCGACCTCGCGGTAGACGCGCATGGCCTCCACCGAGTCGAGCTCGTGTGTAGCCCGATCAAGGACCTTGACGCCATGACGCAGGCCGACGATGCGGGTCGAGCATTCGAGTGCGAGGTCGAGCTGATGGAGGCTGCAGATGACGGTGAGGTCGTCCTGCCGACACACGGTCATGAGCAGTTCCATCACCGAGCGGCTGGCTTCGGGGTCGAGTGACGCGACCGGTTCGTCGGCGAGCACGAGCTTCGGCCGCTGCATGAGCATGCGGGCGATACCGACCCGCTGCTGCTGTCCACCTGAAAGTGTGCCGGCCCGCTGGAAGAGCCGGTCGCCGAGACCCACGCGATCGAGATGGGCCGCAGCCTCGGCCCGCAGGGCCTTCGAGTACGCGAGGCAGCCGTACCGCGGCCCACGCACACGGCCGAGTGCGCCGGTGAGGACGTTCTCGATGACGCTCGCCCGGAGCACGATGTTGAACTGCTGGAAGACGAAACCGACGTTGCGCCGAAGGGCCCGTAGCTCGGAGCCCCGCGATTTCGTGACGTCAACGCCGAGCACCTCGACGGTGCCCGAGCTCGGCGCGTGCAGCCCGTTGAGGTGACGCAGCAGCGTCGACTTCCCGGAGCCCGAGAGGCCGATGAGGGCCAGGAACTCGCCAGGGTGAACGGTGAGGTCGATGGCGTCCAGCGCAACGACGGGGGATGCCCCGCCGAAGCGCTTCGTGACGTCCGTCAGCCGGACCGTGGGAGGCGGGATGTTGCCGAGAAGTGTTGTCACTACGAGTGTCACTTCTTTGCGGGACGGCAGGACGACGGCGCACCGGGCAGCTTGCACGCCGCTGCGATCGGAGCCAGCCAGTCATCGTTCGTCTGGGCGACCCACGACTGGTTCGCGATTCCCGTCAGTACGCCCGGCCCGCACTTGGGCGCTGTCGTCGGGCAGTAGCCCTTCGCCTGCAGGTACAGGGCATCGATCTGGGGAATCGCGGTTGCGAGCTTCTTGAACACCGAAGCCGGAAGGTCGCTGCGGACCGCGATCGGCGAGTTCGGGATCGGCTTCGACTTGGCGATGATCTTCAGATCCGACCCCTTCACGCCGGAGGCAGCGCCGGACGGTGTCTCGGTGATGCTGTCGAACGCGAAGCCGGCGTCGCACGAGCCGTTGGCGACACCGAGGATCGACTTGTCGTGGGCCCCGGCGACGACGTTCGTGATGTCCTTCTGCGAATCGATGCCGGCGTCGGCGAGCATGAGGTAGGGGAACAGTGTGCCGGAGGTGGACTCGGGATCACCGAAGCAGACCTTCTTGCCCCGTACGTCGTTGATCGTGTTGATATCGGAGCGGCCGGCCTTCGTGAACAGGTAGGCCTGGTAGGTGGCCGGGGCGCCGAAGGAACCGCTCTGGATGGCAACGCCGCGGATCTTCGCGCCGGCTTGCGTGGCGATGTAATACGACAGCGGGCCGTACGAGGCGATGTCGACCTTGCCCGCAAGCACGCCTTCGGTGACGCCGGCGTAGTCGGTCGATGCAACCTGTTCGACCGGGATTCCGACGGCATCGGCGACAGCCTTGACCCAGGGTGCCCAGTTCGCTGCGGTGGCGAGGGCGTTCTCCGCGGGAACTGGTGCGAACACGAGTTTCGTGGGCAGCTTCTCGTTCGCGGGAGCAGCCACCGGCGGAGCCGTGGTCGCCGCCGGTGCAGCGGTGTTCGGTGCAGCGATGACCGGTGCGAGAGTGGTCGCCGTTGCGGTCTGCCACGTCTTCTTCGCACCGCTCTGCGTGCAGATCAGTTTGCCCGACGTTTGACGGGCCGTTGCGCAGGTCGTTCCGAGTGCGGGTTTGGTTGCGGCGGCGACGGGGAGTGCGACTACCGCTGCGAGTGTTGCGGCGAGTGCCAGGGGGAGGCTTCTCTTCATGATGGGAAATCCCTTCGTTGGGTGGGTGCTCGTACCGAGCGAGGCCAACGTAAGGGTGCAAGGTGAACGGCAAATAGCGCGATCCCGGCTTTGCGGTGAATCGACGGAGGACAAGTCGTTATTACGTCCAAACTGGTGAGTGCCGCTGGTAGATTCCGGTGATGCTTGATGTAACGAAAAGAGGAGGGTGGCTCCGGGTGCTGTCCTGTGCGACGACCGAAGAGATGGCGACAGTATTTGCGGGAATCACGTGCGAATCGACAACACTTCGCACGCCCGAAGTCGGCCTCGCCATGGTGACGGGTCGCGTGGGTTCGACCGGAAGCCCGTTCGGGCTCGGTGAGGTGACACTCACCCGATGCGTGGTCCAGGTCGGCGAGGCCATGGGCGTCGGTTACGTCCGAGGCCGGGCTCCGGATCACGCCCACCAGGTTGCGGTGGCTGACGCGCTCCTCCAGGGAACACGGCACGACGAGATCGTCGCGGTGGTGCTGACTCCGCTGGCCGAGGCGCAGCAGCGGCGACGGGCCGAACGCCACGCCGCCGCTGAGACGAGCCGCGTGCAGTTCCTCACGATGGTCCGGGGGGACTGATGCGGGCCGTGCTCGCAGGCTTCGAAAATCAGATCTTCGACGCACAGCGAGCCTTTCGCGCCGTTCTCACCGCACTTTCCGAACCTGGCCGGCCGGTTCGCCTACCGGTCGAACTTCCACCGCTTGGCCTTGCTCCTTCGGCGGCCGGGGCCATGCTCGCTTTGGCTGATATCGACACGCCGGTCTGGCTCTCGCCATCGCTCAATGATCTGCGTACATATCTTCGTTTCCACACCGGGGCAGGGGCAGCCGACGATTGCGGTGAGGCGGTGTTCGGCCTCGCCGCCGATATCTCTGAGCTACCGCCGCTCGTGCATTTCAGCGCTGGTACCGCCATCTCGCCCGAGACATCGGCCACGCTGATCGTCGGGGTCGCGGACTTCACTTCCGGAGTGGAGGCGACGTTCACCGGGCCCGGGTTGCGCGAACCGGTGTCCATCGCCCCCGCGGGCTTCGATGTGGCCCGGTGGAGCGAGCTGATCGCCAACCACGACGCCTTCCCCAAGGGGGTTGACCTCCTGCTGTGCTGCGGGGAGGCGATCGTCGGCGTGCCCCGATCGACCCGGATCACGATCGCGTCCACCGGAGCCGTCGTAACCGCTGCGACCACTGCAACCGTCGAAGCGGGGAACTGATGTACGTGGCCACCAAGGGCGGCGAGGCCGCCATCGCAAATGCCCATCGACTGCTCGACGAGCGCCGTCGCCCGCGTGTCGGATCGGCACGGATCTCGACCGACCAGATCGTCGACCAGATGTGGCTGGCCGTGTCGCGGGTGATGACGGAAGGTTCGGTCTACGACCCTGAGCTCGCAGCGCTGGCCATCGCCCAGTCGCACGGCGATCTCGTCGAGGCCGTGTTCCTCGTCCGTGCCTACCGCACCACACTTCCCCGCCTTGCGGTCAGCGAGCCGCTCGATACAACTCGGATGCGTGTTGAGCGGCGGGTTTCGGCCACCTTCAAGGACGTTCCGGGCGGTCAGCTCCTCGGCCCGACCTTCGACTACTCCCACCGGCTGCTCGACTTCGACGGACCGGACGCGTCGGACGTGTCGGGCCCGGCCCCCGCGTCAGCCCTTGAGTCGGCCCCCGCGTCGGTCGATGATCACGAGACCGCCGTGCTCCCACGCGTGCTTGACATCCTCGACCGTGAGGGCCTCATCGAGGCCTCGGTAGGGGACTCGGATGGGCGTCTCGCCAACGACCTCACCCGCGAGCCGCTTTCGTTCCCGGCCGAGCGTCCCCTGCGCCTGCAGTCCCTCGCGCGGGCCGACGAAGGCTTCCTGCTCGCAATGGCCTACTCCACGCAGCGCGGCTACGGCTCGACCCACCCGTTCGTCGGCGAGATCCGGATCGGGTCGGTCGAGGTCGAGATCACCCCTGACGAGCTCGACTTCCCGATCGTGGTCGGCGAGATCGAGCTGACCGAGTGCGAGATGATCAACCAGTTCCGGGGGTCGGCTACCGAGCCTCCGCAATTCACCCGCGGCTATGGGCTCGTTTTCGGCCACGCCGAGCGCAAGGCCATGGCCATGTCCCTCGTCGACCGGTCGATGCGGGCCGTCGAGCTCGGTGAGGCCGGGTCCGGGTCGGACGTCGCACCCGCACAGGACGTCGAATTCGTGCTCAGCCATGCCGACAGCCTCGAGGCTTCGGGCTTCGTGCAGCACCTGAAGCTGCCGCACTACGTCGACTTCCAGTCGGAACTGGTGATGGTGCGCAGCCTTCGTGACGAGTGGGACAAGGCGCAGATCCGGTCCGACGAGGTGGTCGCATGAGCAGCCCCAACCCGAGCACTGGCTACAACTTCGCGTACCTCGACGAGCAGACCAAGCGCTCGATCCGCCGGGCCATCCTCAAGGCCGTTGCGGTGCCCGGCTACCAAGTGCCATTCGCCGGCCGGGAGATGCCGCTGCCCTACGGGTGGGGCACCGGCGGCATCCAGTGCACCGCTGCGATCATCGGCCCCGACGACGTACTGAAGGTGATCGACCAGGGTTCGGACGACACCACGAACGCGGTGTCCATCCGCCAGTTCTTCGCCCGCACAGCGGGCGTGGCGACGACCGATCGTACCGACGAGGCGGACATCATCCAGACCCGCCACCGCATCCCCGAGATGGCCCTGAACGCCGGTCAGATCCTCGTGTTCCAGGTGCCGATCCCGGAGCCAATGCGCTTCCTCGAACCCCGCGAAACCGTGACCAGGCGCCTTCATGCCACGGCCGACTACTCATTGATGCATGTGCGTCTCTACGAGGACATCGCCCAGCAGGGGCGGGTCACGAGCGCCTACAGCTATCCGGTGATGGTGGATGACCGCTACCTCATGTCGCCGTCACCGATCCCCAAGTTCGACAATCCCAAGCTCCACATGTCGGCCGCACTTGCCATCTTCGGCGCCGGGCGGGAGAAGCGGATCTATGCCGTGCCACCCCACACGCCGGTCCGCAGCCTGGACTTCGAGGACCACCCGTTCACGATCGAGAAGTGGGATCAGGAGTGCGGTCTCTGCGGCGCAACCGACAGCTTCCTCGATGAGATCGTGATCGACGACCTTGGTACGCGACTGTTCGCATGCTCGGACTCCCACTACTGCGAACGCCTGCGCGACGCAGGTCCCGAACCTCTGCAACCCCTGGAGTCGCTGGAGAACGCATCATGAGCACGTTGCTTTCCGTACGTGGACTTACCAAGTTCTACGGCAACCGCATCGGCTGCCGCGACGTGAGCTTCGCCCTCGGGCCCGGGGAGATCCTCGGCATCGTGGGCGAGTCGGGCTCGGGCAAGACCACTGTGCTGGCGGCGTGCTCCGGCCGTGTCGACGGTGCGACCGGGTCGGCCTGCTACCTCGACCGCCGGGGTCACCCAACCGAGATCACGACCGCCGACGAAGTCGAGCTGCGGCGCCTCACCCGTGAGGAGTGGGGGTTCGTGACCCAGAACCCGCGGGACGGGCTGCGCCTGCGGGTGTCCGCCGGCGCCAACATTGCCGAGCGGTTGATGGACCTCGGTTCGCGCGACTACGGATCGCTGCGGTCCTCAGCTGTCGACTGGCTCGGCCGAGTGGAGATCGACGCCGATCGTGTCGACGACCTTCCCCGCCAGTTCTCCGGCGGCATGCAGCAGCGCCTACAACTTGCCCGCACACTCGCACCCGGCCCGCGACTCGTCTTCCTCGACGAGCCGACCGGCGGCCTCGACGTGTCCGTGCAGGCTCGTCTCCTTGACCTTCTGCGCACGCTGGTCGCCGACCTGGGGCTGGCTGCCGTGATCGTCACGCACGACCTCGCCGTGGCCCGCCTCCTCGCCCACCGGCTGATGGTGATGCAAGGCGGCGAGGTCGTCGAGCAGGGCCTCACCGACCGTGTGCTCGATGACCCGCAGCACCCCTACACGCAGCTGCTCGTCTCCTCGGTGCTCGTGGCATGACCGCCATTGCGGTCGAACCGTCGCTCGTCGGAGTGCCAGACGGCTGCGCGGCAGATCCATCTGCGCGCATAGCGGTCCGGGGCCTGGCCAAGACGTTCACGCTCCACCCGCAAGGCGGGGTCCGCATCGGCGTGCTCGAAGGCGCCGAGCTCGATGTCGCGGCAGGCGAGAGTATCGCCCTCACCGGGCCCTCCGGCACGGGGAAGTCAACGCTCCTGCGGTGCCTCTATGGGAACTACCAGCCAAGCGATGGAGCAGTGTGGGTGCGTCATGGCGACGCGTGGATCGATCTGTGCGAGGCCGATCCGACCACGGTGATCGAGATCCGCCGAACCACGATCGGCTGGGTCAGCCAGTTCCTGCGGGTCATCCCGCGGGTGCCGACGCTCGACATCGTGGCTGAGCCGGTCATCGCGCAGGGGGTTCCGAAGGATGAGGCGAAGGCGCGCGCCGCCGGTCTGCTGCACCGCCTCAATGTGCCGGAGCGGCTGTGGCGGCTCGCTCCGGCGACCTTCAGCGGAGGTGAACAGCAGCGCGTGAATGTGGCTCGTGGGCTGGCCGGTTCGCACCCAATCCTGCTCGTCGACGAACCGACCGCATCGCTCGACGCGGCCAACCGTGACGTGGTGGTGGAACTACTCACCGAGGCGCGGACGGCTGGTGCCGCCATCGTCGGAATCTTCCACGATCCGGAGGTGCGGTCGACGGTGGCTACCCGTAGCTTCGATGTGGCCCACCTCGCCCCGGACTCGTAGCCGCTGCACCACAGCTCGAGGCAGACGGTCAGTCCTATCCGACGGTCAGACCAACCCGTCCGCCCGAACGCGCCGGAGCGCCAGCCGACCCGGGAGCGTCGGTAGCCAAAACGTGACGAGCCGGAACCCGAGCACACCGGCTACACCGGGACCCGATGCCGAACCGAACGCAGTGAGCGCCGCCTCCAACGCCGCCTCCAACGCCGCCTCCATGGCACCGAGGCCGCCCGGCGCTGGACTCACCGACGACATGGCCGCGGCCCCGAGGTACGCCGCAGCGACCTTGGCCAGTGGCATGTGGTCGCCGAACGCCCGCAGCGACGCCGTCAGTGACAGCAGACCCGCCTCGAGCCTCGAGTCATCGACGCGATCGCCGGCCCGGGCGGAGTCGAGCGCATCGGCGTCGATCCGGTCCTGCGCGAGCAGGAAACCGCCTGAGCTTCGGCGAGATGAACGGTGTCTCGTCCTTGATGCCGCGCAATGCGATCAGCCGCCACAGTTTGAACAGCACGTCGCCGTCGCGCTGCTCGCGCCCGATCGCCTTCACGATCAGGCGACGGCCGTCCTCGGTCTCGGCGAAGAACGGGCTCGATCCGCGTGCATCAACCGAGGCGGCCCGCACAGAGAAAGGACGCAGACCGGCTTCGGTGAACGCGGCCGTCACCCCTTCCACCGTTGCGACGCCGCCGGGCGTGCCGAGGGTCAGGTTCACGACCGAGGCCAGGAACCAGCCGAGCGCGAGTCCGCCGACGACATCGAGCGGGAGGTGCGCTCCGACGTACATGCGGGCCAACGCAACGGCCAGTGCCGTACCCCAAAGGACCCGGCGAACGGGTCGCGGCACGAACGGGGCTAGTGATCCGGCGATTGCTGCGGCGACCGCGGAGTGTCCTGATGGAAAGCCGAGGCCCGAGACATGCGCGCCATGAATGACGACGTCGGCGATCATGTCGCCCGGCCGACCCCGGTTGACGGCCGGCTTGAGGACCTTTGCCATTCTCCAGGCGGCGACCCCTGCAATGCCGACCTGCAAGGCCGCCTTGGGCCGACGGGCCAGGAGACAGGCCGCGGCTGCCACCGGAACGGCGCCCAGCGTGCCGGCCTGCATCACGACCATCAGCGGCACTTCTAACGCCTTCGGTAGGTCGTTCACGAGCCGGAACAGGTCCCGCTCGCCGGTGCCTACGTCGCCCTCGTGGGCGAGCGCGGCACCGGCGGCGAAGACGACGGCACCGCCGACGACGCGCACGATGTCGCCCGGGTGGCGGCGTCCAAGCAGCGCAGGGTGGACGGTTGTGCGGTCGGCCACGGCGGCTCCCTCTTCGTCCAGCTCGTCATTCGAGCTGCATCGGCGAATGCCGTTGCGCAGCGGTGAAAACCGGATGCTATTCGGTGACCGCACCCGGCGGCACCGCTTCTGACGGCACGCCGGAGACGAGTCCGGGCGAACCTCCCCGGTCGCGGTACGTGGTGAAGGTGGGCAGCGCGAGCGCCAGCACGGCGGTCCCGACGACGCAGAGCACGCCGCCCGACACGATGGAGACGCGCGGCGTGAACGCGCTCGCGACGGCGCCGAAGCTCGTCGGGCACGGTGCGGCTCCAGATGGTCATCCGGAAGATCCCGCTCATCATGTCGGCACCGCCGGCGATCGCGAGCAGCACCAGTGCGAACGGCAGGAAGCCGGCGAACCCGAACAGCGCGATGGCCACACCCCAGGTCGCGGCCGAGATGAGTCTGGCCGACCGTCGTATCCCACTTCGGAGAATTTCGCGATCCCTCGCTACGGTGCACCTTATGAAGATGCGAACCCTCGGCCGTACCGGTGTGCAGGTCTCCCCGTTGTGCCTCGGAGCGATGATGTTCGGGGCGATGGGCAACCCCGACCACGATGACTCCATCCTGATCATCCGGGCCGCCCTCGATGCTGGCATTAATTTCGTCGATACCGCCGACGCCTACTCGCGTGGGGAATCGGAGGAGATCGTGGCGAAGGCGATCGCCGGGAGGCGCGACGAAGTCGTACTGGCCACCAAGTTCCACATCCAGATGGGCCGTGACGTCAACCAGCAGGGCAACTCGCGCCGCTGGATACGCCAGGAGGTCGAGAACAGCCTGCGACGGCTCGGCACCGACCGGATCGATCTGTACCAGGTCCACCGCCCCGCCCCGAACTGCGACATCGACGAAACGCTAGGCGCGCTTACCGATCTGGTGCGTGAGGGCAAGGTGCTCAGCATCGGCAGTTCGACGTTTCCGGCGTCGGAGATCGTCGAGGCACAGTGGGTGGCCGAGCGCCGGGGCCGCGAGCGCTTCGTGTGCGAGCAGCCGCCGTATTCGATTCTGGTGCGCGGCATCGAGACCGACGTTCTGCCCACCTGTGCGCGCTACGACATGGGCGTCATCCCGTGGAGCCCGCTGGCCGGCGGCTGGCTGTCCGGCAAATGGCGCCGCGGCGGCGAGACGCTCACCAGCCGCCGGGCCGAGCGTCTGCCCGGCCGCTACGACCTGTCGCTGCCCGAGAACCAGCGCAAGCTCGAGGCTGCGTTCGCGCTCGGCGACCTGGCCGACGAGATCGCCATCCCGCTTCCACACCTCGCCGTTGCGTTCGTGCTCAACCATCCGACCGTCACGTCCGCAATCATCGGCCCGCGCACAATGGAGCAGCTCACCTCGCAGCTCGGAGCGGTGGACGTCGTGTTGACCAAGGACGTGCTCGACCGCATCGACGCCATCGTGACGCCGGGGACGAACTTCAGTGCATCCGACGGCGGCTACATCCCCCCGTCGGTGGCCGATGCCCGCAAGCGCCGCCGAGTGGGTGCCTGACCCGCGTCGCTAAGCAGTGGTGGCCGCCTCGTCGATCGCCACATAGGTTGCCTTCACGGCGCGTTGCGCATCGAGCGCTCGCGGGATGCCGCAGTACAGCGACAGGTGGGTGACGACCTCATCGATCTCGACGCGCGTCAGCCCGTGGTGCAAACCGCCGCGCACGTGGATCTTCAGCTCGTCGAGCGCCTGGATGGCGACGAGGATCGAGATGACGACGAGGGAACGGTCGCGCCGTGAGAGCTCGGGCCGCGACCAGATCTCGCCGAACGCCCACCGGTGCGCGATCGCGCCGATGTTGCCAAGGCGGGCTTCCAGCGCAGCGGCGTCGGCGGTCGGGTCGGCGCCCATCAAGCCATTCGTAAGCGTACGAAGGATGTCGCTGCCGTCGATCTCGCGCTGCTCGTCCGACTTGCGTGCGACGCCTGTTCGCCGGGGTAGATCGGCCACGCCGTCGGCCTTCTTGAACGCGGCATCCATGTAGCGGTTCGCCGCCATGGCCGCCGGGAATCCCGCATACGCAGCGACGTGCAGGTTGATTTCCTCGATCTCGGAGCGGGTGAGGCCGTGATGCAGCCCGATCGTGGTGTGACCTTCGAGCTCTTCGTCGCGTCCCTGCGCGGCCAACACGGAGATGATCATCAGCGAACGGTCACGGCGCGACAGCTCGGGCCGTGACCACATGTGGCCGACGACATCGAACGCGAACGACCCGAGCGCACCGAGCCGGTTCGAGAACGAACGCGCCACCCGCTCAGGCTCGACGCCCGGCACGAAGCGGCTGAAGACCTCGCTCGCCCGGGTGTGACGCTGCTCGTGGGTCTCGTGCTCGCTCATCCGCGGATCGTAGGCGGAGGCCGTGGGGCCGTCGCAACCCCCAGCTTCAGGCAGGGGTGTGGGGTGACCGTTCGTGTCACGTCGCTGACGGGCGGTGCGTCAGATCGCGGGGTATTGCGGCGGTTTGGTGGCGATCGAGCCTGCGAGAATGAACTGCCCAGGTCGATTGTCGATGTCGACCGCACCTTTTACGGCAAGGATGAACGGGTTCCCGGCTCGCTGGACTTCATCGACGAACAACGGCCGCTGCGATTCACGGACAAACCCCCCGCTGTCACGTTGAGCGGCCAACAGGACTCGTGGAGCATTCTCAAGAGAACGGTCTTCCTGGATTGGAGAGGCCCTTTCACGATGAGGACACGTGAGAACGCGGCCCGACGTAGAGCCACGGCCGACGAGCGTCGAGGGCGGATCTCGTTGGTCGCGACTGGCGAGGTTAGCGGCCGCACCGGGCCGGGTTCACGAGTTGTCGCACAGAAACCTCGGGATTCGTCGATAGCAGACCACGGGAAACGTCGGACCCCC
>JAYTFI010000049.1:0-5925 GCA_043734485.1 Acidimicrobiales bacterium
AGTACGTCGCACAGCACGACGTTCGCGTGGGCGGTGCCGGTGTTGCCGATCTGGCCCGTGAGGTCATCGGCCAGCGCACCGGGCCGGGCTCCGAGAGACTTGGCGATTACCCCGACCGCGCGGGTGTGGACGCCGGTCACGATCGCATGATCCAGCTGCTCCGCGGTGACACCGGCCTGCTTGAGCGCAGCGGTCACCGCCGACTCCGCGAGCGGCACGTACTCGCTCTCGCCGAAGCGCTCCTCCCACTGGCCGCTCGACACTGCACCGGGAATACGCCACCGATCGAGGAACTCAGCGGTCGCAGAGGCATGGGCGACGAGCTCGGCGACCACACTGTCGGTACCGAAGAGCAGGGCTGCGGCCGCGTCTCCGCCGTTGCTCTCGTCGGCACCGCCGGGCAGCCCGGTGCGGGTGTCGGCCGTGACCACGAGGGCATTCCCCCAAGAAGCGCCGGCCATAGTCGCACCGATGCCCGAGCGAACCGCGCCGCCGGCGTCGACTGCGAGGACGGCACCATCGAGTCCGAGCGCGGCATGGATGGCATTTGCGTTGGTCTTGTCGAGATAGGCCGGGTCGGAAGTGGCGAACAGCAGCGCGCTGGGACGGTCGTCGGGCCGCAGCACCTTGCGAGCTGCTTCCACGCCCATCGAGGTGGTGTCCTCGTCGAACGAAGCGACCGACCGGAACCCCTTGCCCCCGCCGGCACCGAGGGTTGCCGTGATGGCCCTGCGATCGAGACGGAAGTACGGGACGTATGCGCCGTAGGCGACAATGCCAGCCACTGATGGCCTCCATGAGAGTGAGTGCGGCCGCGGGTTTGCCTCCGCGGTCGGCGCGAACAGCCCGGAGCGTACGGCGGCATTCACGGATCGCGCCAGACGCCCCCCGGAGCGACCGGCGGATCCCCTTCGGCGGTGGAGCTACTTCACCTCGTCGACGACGTAGCCGGCCTTCTTCAGCGGCTTGACGATGAAGAAGAACACTGCGGCGGCCGTTGCCGCGAACACGATCGCGGCCTCGATGATCAGGCCCAGCTGGATGTAGTTGTTGCCCCGCAGGTGGATTCGAAGGAGTCCGCCGATGCCGTCGGCGCTGAGCGAGCCGACGATCGGGCTGACGAAGTACTTCACGAATGCGTCGACCAACGCGCTGAATGCGAGCGCCATGACGAGGCCGATGGCGATGCCGATGATGCTGCCGCGCATGACGAAATCACGAAATTCCTTGAGCATTGAAATCCTCCGGTAGTTGGTGCGGGGCACACTATCCAGGCGCCTCCTGTTCGCGCCGACCGGCTCCTTGCGCTACCGTTTTTCTTCCGTTGCATGACCCGACCCTGAACCCGAGGCCACGGCCTCTCGACCAAAGGCGGCTGAAGAATGCGGCGATCCAACCCAAATCCGGCCTTTGCCCGCCTTGCAGGCCTGGCGGCAGTCGTTGTCCTCGGCGGCGCGGCGGTCGCCGTCCCCGCCGACGCGCAGAGCCTCACGCCACCAACTGCGCTGCCCGCCACCCCCACCGACCTCCCCGCCGCCGTGTCAACGGTCCCGCCGTGGAGCGCCCAGGTGGTCGACAGCAGTGAGGTGTCCAAAGCCCTTGGCAGGGCAGCTTCGACGGTCGTGGCATCACCGGTCGTGGCACCACCGACGACGGTGAAGCCCAAAGCAAAGCGCACAAAGGCGACGCTCGGCCCGACGACCTCCACGACTGCACTGCCGTCCATCTTGCCGTCCATCGCGTCCATCGCGTCCGGCGGGACCGTGGCTGGATCGCTGACGGTCGCGGCCGATGAGCCCGCGGTGTGGGCTGCGCTTCGCAACTGCGAATCCGGCGGCCGCTACGACCTGAACACCGGGAACGGCTACTACGGCGCGTACCAGTTCGCCCTCGGCACCTGGCAGCGGCTCGGCTATCCGGGGTACCCCCACCAGGCGACGGCGGCCATGCAGGACCAGGCCGCGAAGCGCCTTCAGGCCACGCAGGGCTGGGGCCCCTGGCCGGAGTGTGCCCGCCGGATCAGCGCTCGGTGAACACCTACCGCGAACTACGCTTGGTGGTTGAAGTTCACGCTCAGTGATGTAGGGTTCGGCGCAGGTGAATGGCGCTGCAATCCATGGACGAAACCACCCTCGACCCAACCCGGCCCGTACGAGCATTGGAGCGCTTCACCGCTGCCCTTCGTGCCCTCGCCGACCCGTCCGATCTGGTCGGTACCTTCGCCGCCGCAACAATCGGACTCACGACCGGCGCCGGCCAACATGGTGTGCTCTGGCGAATCTCGCTGGACGGTACCCGGATGCGTCCCGCCGTGGACCAGGCGACCGCTGACGGCGACAGTGCAACGGGACCATGGATACCCGCCGACGGCCCCGTGGCGCAGGTGCTCGGCGCCGGCCGGGCCATCGAGATGGGCATCACCGACGCCGGACTGATCAGCACCCTCGAAGGCGTGCCGGTCGGGCGAATCGATGCCGGCGATGATGCCCGCAGACCCAACCGTCCCTTCGGTCGCTTCCTCCCGATCCGCCAGGCGATCGGCGACTCCAATCGGATCGTCGCGGTTCTCGGCGTTATCCGATCGGCCGGGTCAGCAGTGTTCGGCGCCGATGATCGCAGCGTCCTGGAATGCGTGGCCGAACGACTCGAATCGGCCGTGGCATTCCAGCGCACGTCCGACGACCTGGCCGGCGAGCGTTCCCGACGCCTCGTGCACGGGCAGGGCGTGATCATGGGCGACGAACTACTCCTGAAGCTCGGCAGCATCGGCGGCGACATCGTGTTCCGACACCTGTTCGCGGGTGGCACCGACTACATCAGCGGGGGCGTCACGTCGTCGCTGGGCTACACACCCGAGGAGGTGATGAGCGACGCGGGGCTCATCGATCGCCTGTTGCATCCCGACGACCGCCATCTCCTCACCGACCTGATCGATGATCCGACGCTGGCATCCAAGCCCCTCCAGATCCGCATGCTCCGGCGCAATGGCAACCTGTCCTGGCAGCTCGTGCGCGTCCTCCCGATCACCGACTCTGCCGGTCGAGTCCTCGGCGTCGAAGGCCTCTCGACGGATGTCACAGCGATGAAGCTGGCCGAGGCCGAGCTTGCCCATCAGGCCCGCAGCGACGCACTCACAGGACTCGCCAACCGGCTCAACTTCCGTGAGGCGACGGCCCGGGCGTTGGCGAGGATCGAGCGTCACAACGGCATGACCGGGGTCTTGTTCCTCGACCTCGACGGCTTCAAGGCGGTCAACGACCGCTTCGGGCACGCCGCAGGCGATTCCGTCCTGCTGCAGGTCGCCGAGCGCCTGCGCAGGGTCATCCGCCGTGAGGATCTGGTCGCCCGACTCGGCGGCGACGAGTTCGCGGTTTTGCTGGCCGAGCTTCGCGATGTGGGTGAGGCGGAGGCCACGGCGCGCCGTATCCTCGTCGCACTCGAAGACCAGCTCGAGGTCAACGGATTGCCCGCGGGCGTCTCCACCGGCATCGGCATCGCCGTCACCCGCAGCGGAGCGATCACGCCGGACGAGCTGGTCAACCGTTCGGACATCGCCCTTTATCAGGCGAAGCGGGCGGGCCGCGGTCGCTGGCAGGTCTACGAGGGGCCGAACGGCAGCGCCGCGACGTCACAGCCGACACTGCTCGACGACGACTCGTCCGACGAGTCCGACGCCGGTACTGATCGGATCTCGGAGTCGGCCTCTGCGGCGCAGCATCCACGGGTGTCCGAGCAGATCCTGCGAGCTGCGCTCGATCAGGACGAGTTCCGAGTCCACTTCCTCCCCGAGCTCGACACCACCACCGGCCGGGTCGTTGCCGTCGAGGCCCTCGTGCGCTGGCAGCACCCCGAGCTCGGCCTCGTGCCGGCAGAGCTCTTCGTTCCCGAGGTCGACGAGCTCGATCTCCTGCACCCGCTCGGCGACTGGGTGCTGCGCGAATCGGCCCGCCAGGTCGTGCTGTGGCGGACCGACTTCGACTCTTCGCTGCGATTGTGGGTCAACGTCAGCGCCCGCCAACTCGTCCGACCTGGTTTCGCGGACACGCTGCTCACCACCTTGGCCAGCGTCGGTCTGGCACCACGTGATTTCGGCCTCGACGTGGCCGAGAGCGCGCTGACGACGCTCGACCCGGCGGCCGAGGCAGTTCTGGCCATGCTCCATCGCGCCGGCGTGAAGCTGGCCGTCGACGTGTTCGGCACGGGGGCGTCGTCGCTGCGGACTCTGCGTCGGTTGCCGCTTTCCCAGATCAAGCTCGACCGCTCGCTCGTCGACATCATCGACCGAACGGGTGTCGATGCCGAACTGGTACCGCTGGCCATCAAACTGGCGCTGTCGCTCGGTGCCGATGTGGTTGCCGTGGGTGTCGAACGACCGGCGCAGCTCGAACGCCTCCGTGCCCTGCAGTGCCTGTACTTCCAGGGATTCCTGGCCGGCGGGGCGCGCACCGCGAAGCAGATCACCGACATGCTCGAGAACGGTCAGCTCGCACTACCGCTCGACGACACGGCCGCAGCGACTGCGCCGATGGCGCCTTCCACCGATCCCGGGAGGCAGGACCGACCGTAGGCTGAGCGGCATGCGCAGCTTTCTCGGGTCCCACAACAGGCGCGTGTCCCGTTCGGTCATCGCCGTTGCCGTCGTGGTCCTGCTATTTGTCACGGGCGCGCCGCAGGCCCGGGCCGACCGCCCGGCCCCGAAAGACCCGACCGGCCAGATGGCGACCACGGGCACGTCCATGCCGCTCTCACCGGCAACGGTCCGCGTCACGCAAATCGCCAACGCGGATCAGCCCCTCGCTGTCGTGCAGCGCTCCGGCGACGACGCGCTCTACGTCGTCGAGAAGGCCGGCCGGATACGGGCCTGGAAGAACGGCGCATGGGCATCCGCGCCGGTGCTCGACATCGTGACGCGAGTCGACAGCGTGAACGAGCGCGGCCTCATCGGTCTTGCGTTCCCGCCGACGCGGGCCGACGTGCTCTACGTGGACTACGTCGATCGCAAGGGCGACGTGAACATAAGTGAACTTCCCTTCGACGGCACGACTGCCGACTTCTCCCGTGAACGCAACCTGCTGCGCATCCCGAAGCCGTTCAACGAGCACAACGCGGGGACACTCCTGTTCGAGCCCGACGGCACGCTGCTCATCGCCATCGGCGACGGCGGAGGATCGGGCGACAGGTTCAACAACGGACAGCGCACCGATGTCCTCCTCGGCAAGGTGCTACGCATCGATCCGACACCATCGGGATCACTGCCCTACACGATTCCTGCGGACAACCCGTTTGCGAAGGCGCCGACGCTCGGAGCCAAGAAGAGCCGCGGCGAGGTCTTCGCCTACGGGCTGCGCAACCCCTGGCGGATCAGCCTTGATCCGGCCACCGGTGACCTCTGGGTTCCCGACGTCGGCCAGAACCTCTACGAGGAGATCAACCGCGTCCCGAAGGGCAGGGCGGGGATGAACTTCGGCTGGCGCCTTCGTGAGGGCAAGCAGTCCTTCACCGGTTCCCGTCCGGCCGGTGCGACCGATCCGGTCTACGACTACCCGCACAAGGACGGCCGCTGCGCCGTGGTCGGCGGTGCCGTGTACCGGGGCGCGAAGCTCCCCGGCATCGTCGGCTGGTACGTGTTCGGCGATGTCTGCACGGGCAAGCTGTCGGCACTTCGGCAGGTGGGTGCTTCATGGAATCCCGTTGATCTCGCGGCCAAGGTGCCGTACCTCACGGCGTTCGGCGTCGGCAACGACGACGAGCTATATGTGACGTCGCTCGAGGGCGGGGTCTACCGCATCGACCCGGCGTGAGGGATCGGCAACCCGGTGCCTCTACAGCGTTCCGTAGGCGCGCGTACGATCACCGGACACTGAAGCGTCTGCTATCTGTGCGGCGACCGCGCTTCTGACTGCCGAGACGAAGTCGTCGGCTGCT
>JAYTFI010000050.1:0-3915 GCA_043734485.1 Acidimicrobiales bacterium
TCTCGGCGAGCTGCGGGCGATCGCCGACATCCTCGGTCACAGCCCCGAGATGCTCATGCGGATCTACGCACACACCGTGCCGGAGTCGTTGCGGGGCAAGACGATCGGTGTGAAGGGGGTTGGGCGGCGGTCCATGGCGTTTTGACGCGTAAGGCGGCTCCTGTCGCCCCGAGGGGGAGGTAGTTCCAGCGTTGGATGGTGCGCAGCGGCTAGCCAGCGTGGGCTCCGCACCCCAACCAAGTGGGTTTGGCGTAGTTGCTTGCACTCGACTCGTGTGCACATACCCCCTACCGTATGACGTCGACCAGGAGATCGATGAAGAACGTATACCTGCGGGGGTATTAGGATGGCGTTTTGATAATCGGCCCACCTCTGGAGCCGACAGAACGAGGAGACGCTGCCATGACGACCGTCATCTATGCCGATGATCAACAGTGCTTTCAGGAGGTGCTCGAGGCGACCGCGCCGGTGGTCGTCGTATTTCGGTCCGTCTGCTGCGGACCGCGCATTGTCAGTGGGACGGTCGTGAGATGAGCACGCCGGCGATTGAGACGCTGACCGTGCTTTCGATGTCGGACGCAGAGACCGCGGTTCGTGCTGCGTTGGCGGCCGAGGGCTTTGGTGTGCTCACCGAGATCGATGTCGCGGCGACGCTGAAGACCAAACTCGGCGTGGATCGGCCACCGTTGAAGATCTTGGGTGCATGCAACCCGACCTTTGCGCATCAGGCGTTGCAGCTTGATGAGTCCGTGAGTCTTCTGCTTCCGTGCAACGTGGTGCTCGCCGCGGTTGACGGTGGGGTGAGGATCAGCGCGGCCGACCCGCGCGCGTTGATGACTGGTGAGCAGTTCCAGGTTCTTGCGGATGCAGCTGCAGAGCGACTCACAGCGGCGCTCGCCGCGGTACCCCGGGTGTAGTCCCGCGCGGCAGGCGGCCGGCCGGGGCCATCCGGTTTGATTCGTGCATGGACCGATACCCCAGCCGGTATAGTCATGGTTCATTTCCGAGGACGAGGTGAGTTGTTGTGGAGCTTCCAGAACAGACCGTCGCAGATCTGACGAGACGGTTACGCCGTGCCGAGGGTCAGGTGCGCGGCGTGCAGCAGATGCTGGCCGAGGGGCGCGATTGCCGTGACATCGTCACCCAATTGTCGGCCGTGACCAAGGCCATCGACCAGGCCGGCTTTCTCCTGGTCGCAGCCGGGCTGACCTGGTGCGTCGAAGACCCGAATCGCGCCGCTGCACATGGGTACGCGCTCGAGGACGTGCAGAAGATGTTCCTCAAGCTGGCATGACCCTTATACGTGCGGCGAAAAGCACCGATCCTGATCGCTGAAGCGACCGGATGGTGGCAAGGCCGTCACCATGACGGCTCAATCAATGCTGGCCAAGCGGAGTGTCGTACAACAGCAGCGCACGATTCCATGTCGTAAACGCCACCCAGAAGGGCAGATATCCATACCTACCCCGGTATGCGCGTGCACGGCCACGGTGGATTGCGATAAAGCGCTCCGACCGTCGCCGGCAAAGCTCCTCGAGCCGAACTGGAAGCCCGCCGTCGACGCAACCGTGTGGGTACTTGACGACACCCCCGGGGGTATGTCTAGAATGTCAGCTCGGCCGCGCAGTGCCCGAGATTGCCGAGATCCGAGAACGACTCTGGACCTGTCGCCCACTGTTGCCCGTTCGCTTTACACCGAACCTCCGCCTCCGAGCGCATGCCAGGCGTTGGCTCTACGCGCTTCGACTGAAACGAGATGCCAATGACTCTTTTGGAGGATCCCTTGACCCCCGCCGATGCAGACGCCGACGGACACGTGGCACACGGTGCACTTGCCCGCGTGGGCCGCTTTGCGGGTCGTCATTCGAAGGGGGTCCTTGTAGCTTGGGCGCTTGTCGTGGTGCTCGCTGCTCCGTTGGCGGCAACGCTGACGGGCGCGCTGTCCGGCGCGGGATGGGAGGCGCAGGGCTCGACGGCGCAACGGGTTCGCGACGAGATCCGCCGGGACTTTCCGGGTCTGGGGGCCGAGGCAGCCGTCGTTGCCTACCGCCAACCCCGACCTATCGCTGCGGAACCTGCCGGGGTCCGGGCGCTCGTCGCCGCGTTGAAGGGCAGCCCCGGCGCGGCCGGCGTGGTCGACCCGCTTACCGCTCCGGCCGCCTCCGGCCTGCTGTCACCGGACGGGCGTGCCGTGCTCATCCCGGTTCGTCTCGCGGCGGTCAGTGATGCGGAGCTGCCGGAGGCGGCCGGCGCGGTGATGGCCACGGTCGATCGAATCACGCTGCCCGACGGTGCGGAGGCCGACGCGACGGGGGAGTGGGCGGTCTGGCATGACTTCAATGCCTCGAACGAAAAGGCGCTGCACAAGGCCGAGCTCCTGTCGGGGCTTCCGACGGTCTTGCTGTTGTTCGTAGCGTTCGGCTCGGTGGTCGCCGCCGGGCTACCGCTCCTGCTCGCGCTCGCTGGCATCGCGGTTGGATTCGCGACGCTTCACCTCGCCACTGCGGTGACGCCGCTGTCGGTGTGGTCGATGAACTTCTCGATGATGATCGGCTTGGCCGTCGGTATCGACTACTGCTTGTTCATCGTCACGCGTTACCGCGAAGAGCGGGCCGAGGGCAGGGACGCGCTCGACGCCGTCGCCGGCACGCTGGCCACCGCGGGCAAGGCCGTGTTCCTCTCTGCGCTGACCGTCGTGCTGTCACTGGCAGCGATTTTCCTGGTGCCGGTGATGGTCTTTCGGGCCATGGCGCTGGGGATGATCCTGTCGGTTGTCGCGACCGCCGCCGCATCGCTCACCCTGCTCCCGGCGATCCTTGTCGCCCTGGGTGACCGCGCCCTCAAAACGCGTTCGACGCGGCGAGCCTCGACGACCTCTGCCGCCGAGGGTCGTTGGGTACGTTGGACTGCCGCCGCCATGCGCAAGCCGGGGGCGACGCTGGCTGCCGGTCTCGGTGTCCTGCTTCTGTTGGCCGCGCCAGCGCTCGGCATGCGTCTGGGTATGCCGGCTGCGGGCGTCGTGGATCGTGGCGCTCAGAGCCGCGACGGCTACGACGCCGTCACCGCCGCGTTCGGGCCGGGTGCTGCGGCACCGCTTCTCGTTACCGTCCCCGCCGCCAACGCACAACACGTCATCGACGTCGCCGGCCGCGATGCTGGGGTCGTCGCCGCGCAGACTGTCGCCGCTCCCGCCGCGTCCGGTCGGGTCGTGGTTCGGATCGTGCCGACGACTGCGGTCGATGCGGCAGAGACGTCGCTACTCATCCGCCGGCTCCGCCATGAGCTTGCGGTCGCGGTGCCGACCGCTATCCTCGGCGGGCCCGGGTCGCAGAACACTGATCTCACTGCGGCGTTGACTGGGACTGCGCCGTTGGCCATCGCCGCGATCATGGCCGTCGCGTTCTTGCTGTTACTTGTCGTGTTCCGCAGCCCGGTCATCGCGCTCGCGTCGATCCTGTTCAACCTGGTCGGTGTTGCGGCCAGCTTCGGGTTCGCGACGCTGGTGTTCCAGCATGGCTACGGCGCCTCGCTACTCGGCATCGAACCCCAGGGATTCGTCGACGCGTGGGCGCCGCTGTTCTTCTTCGCGCTGCTGTTCGGCCTGTCGATGGACTACCAGCTGTTCCTGCTCGCAGCGATCAAGGAACGACACGACGCGACGGGCGACGCCCGTGAGGCAGTACGGGAGGGCATTGCCCGCACCGGGAAGCCGATCACGAACGCGGCCCTCATCATGATCGTGGTCTTCGTCGCGTTTGGTGTGACGGGCCCGATCCCGCCGACGGAGCTCGGCGTCACTCTCGCTCTCGCTGTCCTTCTGGACGCGACAGTCATCCGCATGATGCTCGTTCCGTCGCTTCTCGGGATGCTCGGTGAACGGGCCTGGCATCTCCCCGCCTGGCTCGACCGGCGTCT
>JAYTFI010000051.1:0-2660 GCA_043734485.1 Acidimicrobiales bacterium
CGAGAGCGACTGGTCGCTCGACGGAGAGGATGTCGCCATCTTCCTGCACACCTCGGGCACCTCGGGCGATCCGAAGGTAGCGGTGCTGCGCCAGCGCCATCTCGTGTCGTACGTGCTGGGCTCGGTCGACTTCCTCGGTGCCGAAGAGGACGAGGCCACACTGGTGTCCGTTCCGCCGTACCACATCGCCGGAATGAGCGCGATCCTGACCGCGACGTATGGCGGCCGGCGCCTCGTGCAGCTGCCCTCGTTCGAGCCGGCGCTATGGGTCGAGACGGCCCGCCGCGAGCACATCACCCATGCCATGGTCGTGCCCACGATGATGGCCCGCATCCTCGAGGTCCTCGGGGCCGACGGGCAGGGTTTACCCGACCTGCGCCACCTGTCCTACGGCGGCGGCCGCATGCCGGTGCCGGTCATCGAGCAGGCGCTCGCATTGCTGCCACACGTGAACTTCGTGAACGCCTACGGGCTCACGGAGACGAGTTCGTCAATCTCCGTCCTCGACCCCGACGACCACCGCGCCGCCATCGAAACCGATGACCCTGCGGTGAAAGCCCGCCTCGGCTCGGTCGGCAAGCCGCTCCCGACCGTCGAGATGAGCATCCGCGACGGCAACGGCGATGAGGTCACCCAGGGCGAGCGCGGCGAGGTATGGGTTCGGGGCGAGCAGGTCTCGGGTGAGTACGGTGGCACCAGCGTGCTGAACGACGAGGGCTGGTTCCCGACCAAGGACGCCGGCTGGCTCGACGAGGGCGGCTACTTGTTCCTCGACGGGCGCATGGACGATGTCATCGTACGCGGCGGCGAGAACCTGTCGCCGGGCGAGATCGAAGACGTACTCCTGATGCATCCAGCCATCCACGACGCCGCAGTGCTCGGCGTACCCGACACCGAGTGGGGTGAGGTCGTGGCTGCGGTCGTCGTGCTCGAAGAGGGCCAGACCCTTACTGAGGACGAGGTACGGACGTGGGTCACATCGCAACTGCGTTCCTCGCGCACGCCGGCCATCGTGCGGTTCCGCGATGAGCTCCCCTACAGCGACACGGGCAAGATGCTCCGACGGGTCCTCAAGCCGGAGCTGATGGAGTCCTAAGCACGCTTACCTCTTCTGTTCGGGCGGTGCGGGCGGGCGGTGCGGGCTCGGCGGGGAGCAGGGCCAGCACTTCTCGGAAGATCGGTTCGCAGACCCGCGCCCACATTGCCGCGAGTCCGAGCCACCGGGGAGGTCATCGCCCGAGCCAGCAAAACCACCCGATAGTCGAGCGGACCGCGGGTAGCGAGCGTCGGCCGACCGGCACGCCACCGGCTCCACCTGCCAGACCCGTCCGCCGCTGTTGGCCCGAACCCGGGACTACCCGGTTCGTCCCAGACACGGCAGCCGATCCTTGAAAATCAAAACGTCATCGGTCGGCTCGGGCGAGCGCGACTGGTTCTCGTGGTCTAGTGCGATCTAGTGCGGTCTAGTGCGGTCTAGTGCTGGGCCTCGCGAGCGGCGGACGGGTCGAGCCACGCGTTGAAGGCCGGCTTGCGCTTCTGGGCGAACGACGCGCCACCTTCCTTCGCATCGGCATGGTGGTCGGTGATCGCGGTGCGCACGGCGATGTCCTCCATGGCCCGCTCGAACGTCGACTCGGCGGCGACATAGAGGGATCGCTTCAGCATGCGCATCGCGACCTGCGGACCCTCGGCCAGCTCGGTGGCCAGCGCGAGTGCACGTGGCAGCAATTCGTCCGGAGCACTCACCTCCGTCACCAGCCCAAGCGCAAGCGCCTCCTCGGCATCGACGATGCGCTTGCGCATGAGGAAGTCCATGGCTCGGGCGATCCCGAGGTGTTGCACCAGCAGGTAGTGCCCGCCTTCGTCGGGAAGGAGGCCGAAGCGCAGCGTCGCGCTGCCGAGCTTGGCCTCCGTCGACGCGATGCGGAAGTCGCACGACAGGGCGAGCGACAGCCCGGTCTGGATGGCGAACCCGTTCACCGCGGCAATCGTGAGCTTGTCGAGGTTGCGCACGGCGAGGTTGAGGGCCTGCGAGAAGTAACGCAGCCCGTTGTAGGTGCCCACTGCATTGTCGTGGCCTCCACCGATGCGCGGCACCGTCGTCGGGTCCGGCCGGTGATACGCCTTGAGGTCGTCACCGGCGATGAACGCTCGCCCCGTTCCAGTCATGACGATGACGCGCACGTCGTTGCTCATTTCGGCGAACGCAAGGAACTCGATGAGGTCGCGCTTGAGCCCCTGCGTCATGGCGTTCATTCGTTCGGGCTCGTCGAACGTGACAAGCGCGATGCCGGGGTCGTGGGTGGTGACGGTGAAGCCGGTGAACGACTGCGGCCCACGCATGCTCAGCGGCCCTCGAATACGGGGGCGCGCTTCTCGAGGAAGGCGCGGGCGGCTTCCTTCGAGTCCTCGGTCCGCCCGGCACGCACATGTCGGTCGGCCTCGCGGTCGAGCTGAGTCGAGAAGTCGACGTCCAGCGAATCATTCAGGTTGGCCTTGATCGAACGAAGCGTGAGCGGCGCGAAGCCCGCCGCCCGTTCGGCCTTGCCACGGACGAAGTCGAGCAGCTGATCGTCGGGCAGCACGGCCGAGACGAAGCCGATGCGGGCCGCGTCCGCAGAGCCGAACTTCTCCGCCAGCAGGTAGAGCTCGCGGGCCTT
>JAYTFI010000052.1:0-1664 GCA_043734485.1 Acidimicrobiales bacterium
TCGGGCAACGGGAAGTCGGGCAGTTCCGACGAGCCGAACTCGATGTCGACGTCGGCCCGCTCGGCGATCCACAGGGTGTTGTCGCACGCCGACTCCCAGTGCCGGAACAGGTGACGCATCTCGACCGCGGTCTTCAGGTAGTGCTGGTCGCCGTGGAACTTGAAGCGCTTTTCGTCGGACAGCAGCGCACCCGTCTGTACGCAGAGCAACGCGTCGTGGGCGACGTGGTCTTCGCGGTGCGTGTAGTGCGAGTCGTTCGTGGCGAGCAGCGGCGCCTTGATCTTCTTCGCGATCTCGATCAGCTTCGGGTTCGTCTCGTGCTGCGCCGGGATGCCATGGTCCTGGAGCTCGACGAACAGGTTGTCGCGGCCGAAGATGTCCTGCAGCCGGCTGGCCCGCTCGAGCGCCAGCGCGTCGTTGCCTGCGAGCAGCGCCTGCAGCACCACGCCACCGAGGCACCCCGTGGTGGCGATGATGCCGTGATGCAGTTCGCTGAGGAGCTCCCAGTCGAGGCGGGGCTTGTAGTAGTACCCCTCGAGGAAAGCACGGCTCGAGAGCTTCATCAGGTTGCGGTAGCCCTGGGTCGTCTCGGCCAGCAGGGTGAGGTGGTAGTAGAGCTTGTCGCCCTCGCCCTGGTCGCCGTCGTCGAGGCGGCCCCGACGGACAGGCCGCTCGGTACGGTGCTCGCCGGCCTGGTAGGCCTCGATGCCGATGACTGGCTTGATGCCCTGCTTCCTGCACTCCTTGTAGAACTCGAGCGCGCCGTACATGTTGCCGTGGTCGGTGATGCCGATGGCCGGCTGGCCGTCGTTTCGGGCCGCGTTGATGACCTGCTCGACCCGTGCCGCACCGTCGAGCATCGAGTACTCGGTGTGGAGGTGGAGATGGGTGAACGAGTCGCCCACGGCCCGATCCTTCCGTCAGCTAGATGAGAACGATTCCCGACATTAGCCGAATCACAGAGCTGTCATTCTGGCGGGGCGATCACCCTAATCGGTCTCTGTACGTCACGTTTCGGCGAGCGATACGACGGCGGCAGCCGCCTCCGGGCCGCCCACGAACCGCGGATCGGCGTGGGGGTAGCCCTCGGCCACGGTCACTACGCGCTTCGGCTGGGCGGCGGTGGCCATCACGCGGTCCGACTGGGCGTTGGGCACGATCCGGTCACCTTCGGTGCGCACGATCACAAGTGGCGCGTGAATCCCTGCGATCGTCCCCACGATGTCGAAACGGTCAGGCCCGGCCGCCAGCCAGGCGAACAGTCGGTTGGTCTCGACCGCGGTGACGTCGAGCAGATTCGTGAACGGGGCGATGAGGACGACACCCTTCAGCGGGTGCCGGTTGGCAAGGCCGACCGCGACCGCGGTGCCCAGCGAGTGGCCGACGGCGACAACCCGGTCGTTCCCAAGGCCCGTCAGCTCCTCGGCCTCGGACAATGCGGCGTCGGCGTCGCGGGCCAGTCCCGTCTCGCTGGGAGCTCCGTCGCTGTCCGCAGCGCCGCGGTACTCGGCCAGGAAGACGGAGATGTCCGCGGCCTGGAGGCGTTTCGCCAGCGGGGCCATCGTCGCCCGTGACGCGCCGGTGCCGTGGAACAGCACAGCGACCGACGCTGCGTTCGGGGCCGCCAGGAACCAGCCCTTCAGCCGTTGGCCGTCGTTGGCGGT
>JAYTFI010000053.1:0-2130 GCA_043734485.1 Acidimicrobiales bacterium
TATCGCTCACTCGCGCAGTTCGAGGAGCTCGGCCTCGTCGAGCACGTCCACATCGGTCATGGTCCGGCGATGTACCGGCGCAACGGTGCCGGCGTGGTCCGCGTCGTCTGCGTGGTCTGCGGCCGGGCCGTCGACCTGCCCGTCCGGGAACTACGCGCACTTACCGCTCATGTCCGGCGGGACTATGCCATCGAAATCGACCTCACCCACTTCTCGCTCATGGGCCGCTGCCTCGACTGCGGGGCCGATCACAACGACGCGCCGGGTCACGCCGGGCCGCCCGACCACGGCTGAACGCGCCGACGGTTTGACGCGGTCAGCCGTCGAGCGCCCCTGGATCGGCCGGGACGTCGACCGCGTGCTCCCGCAGGATCGTGAGCGGAACGATGCCCAGCACCCGTTCGTGCGTGCTGGCCAACACCACATGCGCGGCGGCGCCGTCGCGGTGGGCACGTAGCCAGTTGACCGCCGTGACGCACCAGCGGTCGCCGGGGACGAGCCCGGGGAATCGGTACTGCGGCATCGACGTGGTGAGGTCGTTGCCGATGCTGCGCTGGTGGGCGAGGAACTCGGGTGTGACGACCGCGCAGATCGTATGGCTGCCGAGATCCTCCGGACCGGTGCTGCAGCAGCCGTCGCGGTAGAAGCCGGTCATCGGGTCCGTGCCGCACGACTCGAGGTCGCCTCCCAGCACGTTGCGTTCGGCGGCTCGGCCAGGTTCGGACATTCCGTCAGTATCGGACATTTCGTCCGTCAGTATCGCTTCGCCCGTCAGTATCGCCCGCCCCCGCAACTACGGCCGGCGCTTGCCCCGTTTCGCCTTCGCTTCGGGCAAATGAGCCTGCGACGCCTGTAGCCCCAGGTCGCCATGTGCGTGCTCGGGCGCGCAGCGCAAGCCCCGAATCACGAAGTTCGCATACGTTCTCGCAACGTTTTCGATCGGGGTCCCAGCCTCGGCGCGGTACCAGAGGTACACCGTGTTCACGAGGGTCAGCGTCGCATTCGAGACGATGCGCACATCGAGGTCGGGGCAGAACGATCCGTCGGCCTGGCCTGCCTTGATGAGCGACTCGACGAAGCGTTCGTAGCTGTGGCGCTCGTCCATGATCTCGCGCCGCCGTTCGCCGGACAGCGCGCCGTACTCGGTGTAGAAGACGCGGATCCAGTTGAGCCGCCGGCCGAACGAGAGCACGTGTCCCTCGACGAGCGAACGCAGTTTCTCCACCGGTGCGCCTTCGACGGCATGCGCCCGCACGAGGTTCGCGTGTGCGTCTTCGTGGATCGACATCGTGATCCGGTACAGCAGGTCTTCCTTGGAATCGATGTAGTAATACAGCGAACCCTTGAGCATCCCGGCCGCTTCGGCGATGTCCTGCAGCGTCGTCGCTGCGTACCCCTTGCGGTGGAAGATCTCGGCCGCCAGCTCGTAGATCTCCTGCTCGCGCTTCAGGGCCTTGGCGCTCGATGGTCGCGCACGATCCCGACCGGCACCTGCCGAGGGCCGATGCTCGTTCTTGTGCGGCTCGCTGCGGTGGGGTGGGGGCATCCGTTCTACGTTCGTCGGTGGCGGTGGCATGTGCGGGTGATGTTACCGACGCTTGTTGCGCGGCATCGGTCTTGGTTTGTCAACTGTACGTTTGATAAATACAGGGAAAGAAGTTCGTCAGGCGACGGACCGTTGGGGGCCACGATGTTGACCGGAGCGCAGTACAAGGAATCGCTGTCCGATGGACGGGCGACTTACTTCGAAGGTGAGCGGGTCGACGACCTGCCGGGGCATCCGCTGCTGGGTTCGGCCGTGGATCGAATCGCGTCCGACTACGACTGGCTCGCGGGCCAGTCCATCGACGGACAGAGCCCGCTGAACAAGGTGCCGCAGAACCCCGCTGAGCTGCGGGAGATGGTCGACGTGGTCCATCACGCCGGGATGATGGCGCACGTCACCTACACGTCGATCATGACGTTGTCGACGGCGGCCGGGCGCATCGCCGACGCTGCGCCGCAGTACCTCGAGCCGATCAGCATGTTCATCAAAGAGGCGCAGGAGCGCGACATCCGCATCACGCAGTGCATCACCGACGCCAAGGGCGACCGCTCGAAGCCGCCGCTGAAGCAGGAGGACCCCGACGC
>JAYTFI010000054.1:0-1730 GCA_043734485.1 Acidimicrobiales bacterium
GAGCAGGTGGGTGTTCTTCCCGGAAAGGCGCAGCACGCTGCGTCCGGGCACGCCGTCGACCCGGACGACATAGTTGCGGTTCGTGCTCCCACCCGGTAGCGGCTCGATCTGGATCCGCCGCCCTTCCCAGCCTCGCACCCGCCCGGCAACTGCCACCGCCTCGTGTAGTCCGGGATCGTCCAGCCCGGCGTCGGTCACAGCGGACGACCGTAGCGGGCGCGGGGCAACCCTGCCGGGGAGAATCGCCACACGCGGGAGACGGGCGCAGGTGCCTTGCGAAAGCGCGCCGGCCCAAACAGAGCACCCGGTAACGTGGTCGCTCATGTTCCAGGCCCTCCCCGGCACGCGCGATCTGCTGCCGCCCGTCACCGACCGGTGGCGCGCGCTCGTCGCCGTCTACGCCGAGCAGGCGGCACGGGCCGGCTACGGCGAGGTCATCCCGCCGATGTTCGAGGATCTGGGTGTCTTCCTGCGCATGGGCGAGTCCACCGACGTGGTCACCAAGGAGATGTACGACTTCGAGGACAAGGGCGGCCGGCGCATCGCGCTGCGCCCAGAGTTCACCGCTGCCCTCATGCGGGTGTTCGTCGAGAAGCGACCCGCCAGCCTGCCGTGGAAGATCTGGTCGTGGGGGCCAGTGTTCCGCTACGAGAAGCCCCAAGGCAACCGCTACCGGCAGTTCATGCAGCTCGATGCCGAGTGTGTCGGTTCCGGCGACCCCGACGTCGACGTAGAGATCATCGCACTGGCTGCCGACTTCTTCGCCAGCCTGGGTTTGCGTCAGACGACGCTGAAGGTCAACTCCCTCGGTGACGCCGCCTCTCGGCCCGCGTACCTCGATGCTCTGCGCGCCTACTTCACGGCCAACGCGGCCGACCTCACGGCCCAGTCACGCGCCACCCTCGAGCTCAACCCGCTCCGGGTGCTCGACTCCAAGCGCGAGCCCGACCAGGCCGTCGTCGCCGCCGCGCCCCGCATGATCGACTTCCTTGACGGTCCCACGGCGGCCCACTTCGAGCGTGTCCAGGCCGGGCTGCAGTCGTTGGGTGTCGACTTCGTTGTCGAACCGCGCCTCGTGCGCGGGCTCGACTACTACACGCACACGTGCTTCGAGTTCGCCTCGGACGCGCTGGAGAGCGCACAGAACGCGATCGGCGGCGGCGGTCACTACGACAACCTCGTCGAGCAGCTCGGCGGCCCGGCCACCCCCGGCATCGGCTTTGGCCTCGGCATCGACCGCATCCTCGCAGCGTGCGATGCCGAGGGCGTGTTCGGCGCGCCGGCCGTTGCCGTCGATGTCTATGTGATCGACCTCACCGGGGGGCTCCAGGCTCTCGCCCTCACGCACGAACTGCGCCGAGCCGGCGTGCGGGCCGATCGTTCGTTCGACAATCGTTCGATGAAGGCGCAGTTCAAGGGCGCTGACCGCAGTGGCGCGCCACTGGCCGTCATCATCGGCAGCGACGAGTTGGCCGACGGCACGGCGACGCTGCGCGACCTGCGCACCGGCACACAGGAGCCGATCGCCCGCGCTGACATTCTCGCCGCCGTCACCAAACGCCTCGCCTGACGATCTCCGCCTTCCCGTCACCTCCTAAGGACCAGAACACCGTGAGCACCCCCACCACCCCCCGCCCCGACCGCGCCAGAGGTATGCGCACGGACTATTGCGGTGATCTGCGCGCGAATGACATCGGCCGTCAGGTCGTCGTCTGCGGCTGGGTGGCCCG
>JAYTFI010000055.1:0-3156 GCA_043734485.1 Acidimicrobiales bacterium
CAACGCTCTCGCCCGGCGACGATGCCCGCGCCGACGGCGAAGCGGCGAGCCTCGCCGGCTACGAGTTGCCACGTGATCTGCGCATCATCGACGCGATCCCGCGCACGCACGATGGCAAGGTCGACGGACCGGCTGTCGCAGCCCTGTTCAGCTGACGAACTCGAGCAGCGCGCCGAGATCGTCCACCGATCGCAACTACGGGATCACGATCCGCTCGGTCTCGAGCCGAGTGATCTCGTTGTCGCTGTAGCCGATTTCGGCCAGGATCGGGCGGTTGTGTTGACCACGCAGACACGGCGCGGCAACGCGGCCCGGCGTTTCGGAGAACGACACCGGGGGAGCGGCGCGCACGAGCTCACCGAACAGTGGGTGCTCGAAGGTGACAGTCAGGCCGGCCTCGCGGAGACCTGGGTCGAAGCTGGTGAACATCGGGTGGCCGGCCATGCTGACGGCGACGCAACCGACGCGGGCGGGGGCGCACAGCGCTTCCCAGTCGAGCGCCGAGCGCGTGGTGAAGCACGCGGCGAGCCCCCGCACAAGAGCGTCGTCGTTCGATGCGCGCTCGGTCGCGTCGGCGAACCGCTCGTCGGTGGCGAGGTCGGGCTGGCCGACGAGGGCGGCGAGGGAACTGAACTCGGCCTCGGTGCGCACTGCCAGACACACCCACGTCCCATCGGCGGCCTGATACACACGGTCGAGCGCCGAGGTGCCGAAGTATTCGTCGTCGCACAGCGGCACGGGCAGCTTGCCTTCGTACTTGCAGAAGTCGTCGGAGTAGCACCAGGCGTTCCCGGCGATCATCGAGGTCCGCACGAACTGTCCCTGACCCGTCTTCTGTTGGTGATAGATGGCGAGCCCCAAGGACGCGAGAACCGCCAGCGCGGCATTCGAGTCGCCGTCCACCACGTGGCTGAGCCGCGGGATGACGACGGCCTGCAGTTCGGGCACGCTCATGTCGACATTGAGCGCTGGGTCGGACCAATGGCCGACCTGCCGACCGAAGCTGCCGGCGACGGCCTGGGCGGCTTGCGCGTACAACGCTCGAGCTGCGTACGGCCCATCGGTCCCGTAGCCGCTGGCGTGCATGTACACGAGGCGTGGGTTGATCGCGCGTAGCTCGTCGTAGCCCAGGCCGAGCTTGGCTGGGACGCCGGTTCGGAAACCCGTGATGAAAACATCGGCCTGAGCGACGACCTTCTGGGCGATCGCCCGACCTTCTGGTGTGCGCAGGTCGACCGACAGACTCTCCTTGCCCGCAGTGGTCTTGTTCGAGGCCACGTCCGGACCGAAAGAGCTGCGGTGTGGATCACCGTTCGCATCCTCGAGCTTGATCACCCGGGCCCCGAGCGCGGCTGCCATCGCGACGCCGTACGGCATGGCATAGAAGTAGCCGAACTCCACGATGGTGACGTTGGCAAGGGGATGTGCTGGGGTGGGCTTTCCGCCGGACGGTGTGGGGGTCGGGGTGAACGGCCCGGCGTTGTCGCCGAGCGCGGGCGCCGAGCGGCTGGGGGTGAGCGGCGTGGCTGTGGGATGGCAGATCGGCCCGACCTGGCGAACCCGTCCGACGACGGGGTCGGCGATCGTGATGACGTCACCGTTGTGGATGATTTGCGGGTGGTCGAGACCCTCCTCGGAGGTCACCGCGACCTCGAAGGCAACGTCGGGGCTGGCCAGCAGCTTCGGCAGCCAGTGAGCGAGGTCTTCGGTGCGGAACGCTTCGAGGAGCAGCTCCTCCCACGCTTGTGCGTCGCCGGCGTTGTCGAACATCGGCAGTCGGGCGAACCGAGGTTCGTCCAACACGTGGCCGATCCCGGCGATGTCACACAATGACTTGCCCTGGTGCGGGAGCAACGTGGAGGTCTGGAGGAAACGGCCGTCCTTCGTGACGACGAGAACGCCGTACCGGGTGGCCGCCATCGCCGTTCGGGCGTCGCCCGACGGTGCTTCGCCCTTCTTCACCATCAGCTGGGCGATCGTGGAGACGAAGTAGTCGAGGGGATCGAGGCCGGCGAACAGGGTGGCGTCAAGGGCTTGGCCGCGCCCGGTCTGCTCGCGTACGAGCAGCGCGCTCATGATGCCGGCGACGGACTGCATCGCCGCGCCGAAGCTTCCCCACGGCACTGGGAACATGATCGCTCCGTCGCGGTGTCCGAACGCGCCACGCGACCACAGGCCGGCTTTTGCCGCGACCAACGAGTCGTAACCTTTCAAGCCGGCGTACGGACCGGTCCGGCCGAAGCCGGTGATCGAACAGTGCACCAGTTTGGGGTTGGCCTTCCGGAGAGGGTCGGCGCCGAGACCCCAACGGTCGGTAGTGCCGGGAGCGAAGCCCTCGATCACCACGTCTGCCTCGGCGGCGAGATCGCGGACCCGTGCCTGTCCGTCAGGCGTTCGCAAGTCGGCGACCACGCTCTCCTTGCCCCGGTTCCAGACGAGGAACCCGCTGGGGTTCGCAGTACGTAGCCGGTCGCCCTCTGGTCGCTCGATCTTGATGACACGGGCTCCCGAATCGGCCAGCACTACGCCGGTGATGGATGCCGCCGCACTTCCCGAGCCGATTTCGAGCACGTTCAGTGATTCACAAATTCCGGTCACTGTTCCCCCACGAGATAAATTCAGTGTATAGATTGAACTGTATCGGATGACCCGCCATTGGGGAATGCTCGGAGAAAGATGACGTGATGGAGTTGAAGCCCGGCAAGAGGTTCCGCAGCGCAGTCTGCTCAACCGAGTTGATTGTGGTGAGAGCCCCGTCCTCCCCGATCGACCTGGCGTGCGGCGGCGCGCTGATGTGCCTGCCGGGCGAGGAACCGACCGGTCCCGAACTCGACGCTGCCCACGCTACAGGAACCCTGATGGGCAAGCGCTACGTGCATGACTCCGGTCTCGAGGTGCTCTGCACCAAGCCAGGAGATGGTTCGCTGAGCGTCGATGGCGTGATGCTCCTCCAGAAAGACGCCAAGCCTCTGCCGGCGTCGGACTGATCGCGGCGGGTTGGCGGAACAGCGTTCCGGGTACAAGGGTGTAATCATCTGACTATTTGAGTTATCATCTGCTCGTGACCGACAAGATCTGGGCCCATTCGGGCGACTCTCATTTTCTCGAGCCGGCGGACCTCTGGCATCAAATCATGCCGAAGGTTCAGGCCGACCG
>JAYTFI010000056.1:0-5339 GCA_043734485.1 Acidimicrobiales bacterium
GCGGGCGACATAGCTGTCGAGTCCGCGGTGCTCGGACAGCAGCACCGCGCCGGTCAGGCGGGTCGTGGCGATGAGGCGTGTGCGGTCCGGGTCACCGGACAGGAGCACGAGCGTCGGCGCGGGGCCACCAGCGGCTGCAGCCAGCTCCTCCGGGCCGAACCCGATGTGGTACTGCCCTTGCTGTCCCAACGCAGCTACTCCCTCGACCGCGCGAAATCCTTGCCCGCGGCTTTCGCACGAGTCGGCAAGAACTGTACGCCCTGCTCCGAAATCGACCCCAAACGCGAAATGACCGGACCCTTGGGCCCGGTCAGTTCTAAAAACGGCACCATCAGACGCCAGTCAGAGAACCTCCGGCTCGATGGAGCCGGAGGGTGCAGCGATTCCTGGTCAGGCAGTCTTGCGGCGCTGACGGATGATCCGGCGACGTTCCTTCTCGGTCGCGCCGCCCCAGATGCCGTCGCGCTCGCGAGCGGCGAGGGCGAATTCGAGACAGGCCAGCCGGACGGGACATTCGGCGCAGATCGCCTTCGCCTCGTCGGCCTCTTCCTCGACAACGGGGTAGAAGACATCCGGATCGATGCCCTTACAGCGAGCCTGAGAGCGCCACGTCTGCGATTTCATGTGACTGTCACTTCCTTTTTGTATCCACTTGACGAGGGTTCAAACCGATCCTGGTCAAGACTTTGGGGGGCCGAAGAGTATTCCTCGCCGGAGGCTGGCGTGTCCAGTCCTTAACGAAGATTTGTGCGATACGGACGCGGTTACAGACTTGCGCCCCGTTCCTGAGGAGCAGATTGCCCCATCGTCATGATGGAACAATGAGAGAACGATGAAATCATCCCGCTGAGCAGCGAAAGTCCCGAACTCACTCGCCAGTCCGACCAGAATGCACGCCCGTGAGCACCGAATCCCCCTCCACCCCGGCGTCGCGGTCCATCACCGTCATCGCCGCAGCGGTCGCCTTCACGGTGCCGGGGCTGGTCATCCGGGTCACGCAACCGACGATGACCCACTGGGTGAAGGCACTGGTCTTCGGCATCGCCATCGTGGCCTCGGCCTTCCTCCTCGCGTGGGGAGCCGAGGCAGCGCAGGTCGACATCTCGGCCGGACTCTCGATCGCGGTGCTCGCCTTCATCGCCGTCCTGCCCGAGTACGCCGTCGACATGGTCTTCGCCTGGAAGGGGGGCCACGCGTTCAAGGCGCACGGTTCCACCTGTCTCGCCAAGGGTGCGACCGGGGAGTCGCCGTGTTCGCTGGCACTGGCGAACATGACCGGCTCGAACCGGCTGCTCATCGGGATCGGATGGTCACTCGTGGTCGCCTTGGCGTGGTGGCAGTGGCGCAAGCGCGGCATGGAGGACCGCATGATCCACCTGGGGCGGACGAATTCAGTCGAGATCGCCTACCTGGCCGTTGCCTCGTCGTACGCCCTCACGCTTCCCCTGAAGAAGACGCTCACGCTCGTCGACGGCGCCATCCTCGTCGCCATCTTCATCGCCTACACGATGCGCATCGCCAAGGCCCCATCGGGGGAACCGCACCTTGTCGGACCGGCCAAGGTGATAGGCGAGTTGCCCACGAAGCAGCGCCGCACGGTCTATATCGGCCTCCTGCTCTTCGCCGCCTTCGTCATCCTGGCTTGCGCCGAGCATTTCGCCGAGGCGCTCGTGGACACCGGGAAGACGTTCGGGATCAGCGAATTCCTGCTCGTCCAATGGCTCGCCCCGCTGGCGTCCGAGGCACCCGAACTCCTCGTCGCCGGCATGTTCGCGTGGCGGCTCAACACGGCCGGAGGTCTGAGCACCTTGGTGTCGTCGAAGGTCAACCAGTGGACACTCCTGGTCGGCACACTTCCCGTCGTGTTCGCGCTCGCATCCGGCAGCCTCCACGGCCTCCCGCTCGACGGGACGCAGCGCGAGGAGTTGTTCCTGACCGGCGCGCAGGCGGCATTCGGCGTTGCCGTGCTCTGCAGCCTCTCGCTGTCGGTGCGGGAGGGGATCATGCTGTTCGTCCTCTTCTGGGCGCAGTTCATCGTCGGCGCCGTGGTCCCGGCCCGCTTCCACGCGTTCGAGCGCGTCGGGGTCGGGGTCGTGTACCTCTGCCTTGCCGCCTATTTCCTGTGGCACCAGCGGGTGCAGGCCCGCAGGACGTTCCGGGACGGATTCCGCACGAGCTATAGCGAGATGGTGGCAGGCTGAACCGGTGACGCCCTTCGCCGCTCCTTCGGCTGTCGCGGCACGAGCCAGCACGCAGATGCGCCTTCGTAACGACACGTTCGACGTGCTCGTCGTCGGTGGTGGCATCACCGGCGCGGGCGTCGCCCTCGATGCCGCGTCCCGCGGTTTCTCGGTCGCCATCGTGGAAAAGAGCGACTGGGCATCGGGCACATCGTCCAAGTCGTCGAAGCTCGTCCACGGAGGGCTTCGATACCTCCAGCAGAAGGAGTATCGCCTCGTCTACGAGAACCTCCGTGAGCGTCAGCGGTTGCTGCGCAACGCGCCCCATCTCGTTCGCGTCATGCCGTTCCTGATCCCGCTGTTCGGCAAGCAGGGCGCGGTGTCGACGACAGTGGCAAAGGCCTACTCGACCGCCCTCACGCTCTACGACCTCACCGGCGGGTGGCGGATCGGCAAGGTCCACAGGCGTATCGGCGTGGCTGAGACCATGGCCCACATGGGGGGCTTGTCGAAGGGCAGGGTCGCGGCCGGCTTCCTCTACTACGACGCTCAGGCCGATGACGCCCGTCTCACACTCGCGCTCGTGCGCACGGCCGAGGATCATGGTGCCGTCGCCTTGAACCACTGTGGCGTGCGGTCGTTCACGACATCGACAGCCGGCAGGCTCACGGGCGCGGTGCTCGAGAACGGTGACGAGGTGAAGGCCCGGTGCGTCGTCAATGCCACCGGCGTCTGGTCTGCGCAGGTTGCTGCGCTGGCCGGCGACGTGTCGTTCTCGATCCGCCCGGCCAAGGGCATCCATGTCGTCGTGCCGTACGACAAGATCCGGGCCGACATCGCCGCAGTCGTACCGGTCCGCAGCGACAAGCGTTCGGTGTTCGTGGTGCCGGCCTTCGACTCGCCCGGACGCGATCGCGCCGCCGGGACGGTCAACGCGACACCCGACCGCGTCTACATCGGCACCACCGACACCGACTACGACGGTCCACTGGACTCGCCGGTGTGCACGCAGGCCGACATCCGCTACCTGCTCGACGGCATGAACGACTGGCTCGAAGAGCCCCTCACCGGAGCCGACGTGCTCGGCACCTGGGCGGGGCTGCGGCCGCTGCTGAGCGAGGCGAAGAACACCCGCACGGCCGACCTTTCGAGGCGGCACAAGGTGGTCCGTGCCCCGAGCGATCTCGTATCGATCCTCGGCGGCAAGCTCACCACCTACCGGCAGATGGCGCAGGACACCGTCGATGCCGCCGCGCAGGTCCTCGGTCGTCGGTCCCGCTGCCGCACCGCGCGGCTCGCGCTGCGGGGCGCGAGCGGTCTCGACGCGATGGGCGAACCCGGCGCCGCCGCCCGCCTCGGCGTCTCCGAAGCGACGTTCGCGCACCTCGTCGGACGGTATGGGTCCGAGGCACCGGCCGTCATCGCGCTGCTCCGCGAGGACCCGTCCCTGTCCGACGCGCTCGTCGAGGGTCTCGCGTACCTGCGAGCAGAGGTGGTCCACGCTGTCCGTCTCGAACACGCGCTGACCGTTGAGGACGTGCTGGCCAGGCGGACTCGTGCACTGCTGTTCGACCTCGAAGCTACGGCGAAGGCGGCCCCCGACACCGCGGCGCTACTCGCCTGCGAGCTGGGATGGTCCTCGGCCGATGTCGAGGCCGAGCTCATGCGCTTCGACGCGATCATCAGGGCGGAGCGCTCTGCGCTCGCGGCACACGCGATGCCAACGGGTTCGCCATGAGCAGCAACGGCCCCGCGCGTGGTCGACGGCTGCGGACGACGGCCGTTCGGGAGCTGTTCCACGACATCCCCGGGATGACCCGGCTCGGCTGGTTGATCATCCGTGGGGCGACCGGCGGGCCGCCGACTGGCGGGACCATGTGCGTCGTCGTACGGGCCGACGGCAAGGTGCTCGTGGTGAAGCCTCGCTACCGCCGTTACTGGTGCCTGCCCGGGGGCTTCCTCGACCGGGCCGAAGACCCCGTGGTCGGCGCGGCTCGCGAAGTCGCGGAAGAAACGGGGGCGAGGCTGATCGGCCTGCCGCTGCTGTTGGCCACGCAACGCCGTCGCCGCCACATCGACTACCTGTTCTCCGCGGGGCTCGATCCCGAAGGCTGGAAGGCGCCGACCACGAGCTGGGAGATCAGCGCCGTTCGCTGGATGTCGCCCGACGAGTTGCAGCGCCTTCACCCAGTGTCCGTGCGCGCCGTCGGGCTCGTTCCCGGCGGACTGCCGGGGATCGTCGCCCGCTATCGCTGAGCACGCAACCGACGGAACCGTCGTCGAATAGGTTGCGACCATGCCGAACCGTGGAGCGCCGACACCGCCCGTCGAGCTGCCCGAACGAGCCGGTACCCGCCTGAACGGGACCCCGGTCCTCGTACCGTCTCGCGTTGTCTCCGCACTGGCCGGCACCGGTGCAACCGTCGAGACCGACGACACCGTCCTTGCCGAACACGGTCGGGACTGGTGGCCGCTGTCGATCGGATGGGCCGTGCACGACGGTCAGGTCCCGACGCGGCCGGGTGTAGTCGTACGTGCACATACAACCGAGCAAGTGGTCGGCGTGCTTCGAATCGCCAGTGCGCATCGGCTGCCGGTCACGGCGATGGGCGGGCGCAGCGGCGTCTGTGGCGCATCGCTACCGGTGCACGGCGGCATCGCGCTCGACGTGTGCGGCTTGAACGGGATCGTCGATGTCGACGAGCAGAGCCTGACGGTCGATGTGATGGCCGGCACGTTCGGCGACGTGTTCGAAGATCGTCTGCGCGCAGAGCATCGGCTCACGCTCGGGCACTGGCCGCAGTCCATCGCCCTCTCGACGGTCGGCGGATGGCTTGCGTGCCGCTCCGCCGGCCAGTACTCGACGAGGTACGGCAAGATCGAGGACATGATCCGCGGGATCGAGGTCGTACTGGCCGACGGCCGGGTCGTGCGCACCGGCCATCGTGGCCCGAAGGAGGCTGCGGGGCCGGACCTCACACAGCTGTTCGTCGGCAGCGAAGGGACGCTCGGGGTCATCACCCGCGCCCGCCTGCAGGTCTGGCCTGTGCCGGAGGTCGAACGCCGCGCCGCTTTCGGCTTCGCCTCGTTCCCCGACGGGCTCGAAGCGTGCCGGCTGATCCTGCGGGCCGGTGCGACGCCGGCCGTTCTGCGCCTCTA
>JAYTFI010000057.1:0-2529 GCA_043734485.1 Acidimicrobiales bacterium
GGCATCACGGTCAGCCCGACGGGCGTCGTCAAGGTGTTCGATCTCGGGCTCGACGCCGCACTCGGCGCCGACTGGATGCCGCCCGCCGATCATCCCGAACTGGCCGTCTGGCGGGCGCCCGAACAGTTCCGCGGCGACCCGGCCGAGCCCCGAACGGACGTTTACCAGCTCGGGCTCATCGCCTACTACCTGGTCACCGGGCGGGTGCCGTTCAAGGGCGCAACCGTCGATGCGGTATCCGAGCGGCACATGCAGTCGATCCCGGCCGCACCCTCGAAGATCAACTCGAAGGTGCCGAAACCGTTCGAGTCGATCATCGGCCGTTCCATGGCCAAGGTCCTCGACGAGCGCTACCCATCGGTTGCCGACCAGCGATCGGCCATCGTGCGGTTCCGGGAGTCGCGCCTGCCGGGCGGGCCGGGCGGGCCGGGCGCAGTCGCCGAGCGGTCGCCGTCGGCCATCGACGCCACGACGATTTCGGGTACCGGGGGAGGTGAAACCGCTCCACGCGTCCCGCCTGCATCACCCAGCCCTACTGCGGGCGACGCCACCATGGTGGCCTCGGCACTGGCCCCGCACGACCGCGGCCGACCAACTGCTCCCGCGAAGAAGGGTCGGCGTGCGTCCAGGCGTGACGCACGGTCTGCGCCCGAGTCGGTCATCGGCGCACCGGAGGGTGATTTCGACGAGCTCCACAAAGGCAGCGGCAGGCGAACTGCCACCTACTCGGTTGTCCTTCTCATCCTGCTCGCTGTTCTCGGCGGCCTCGTGTTCCTGCTCTACAAACAGCTCGGCCTGGGCGAGAAGGCAAGGGCCGACATCGCCGTGCCATCCGTCGTCGGGCGCCCCTCCGCCGAGGCCGAATCGGCCATCTCAGCCGCCGGCCTGATCGCCGAGACGATCCTCGAGCCCAACAGCAGCGTCGCCGCCGACGTGGTG
Organism: Acidimicrobiales bacterium; assembly: GCA_043734485.1. Taxonomy (GTDB): domain Bacteria; phylum Actinomycetota; class Acidimicrobiia; order Acidimicrobiales; family JANYDT01; genus JAYUDQ01. Next base: position 940 of record JAYTFI010000057.1, read on the forward strand.
TTCGATCAGAGCCCGTCGTCTGGTTCTAAGGTGGCGAGCGAGGCCAAGGTCATCATCAAGGTGTCGAGCGGGGCCGCCGTGCCGACCGTCCCGAACGTCATCGGCGACACCATCGACACGGCCCGCTCGAAGCTCGCTGCCGCCGGCTTCCCCGTCGCCATCAAGGAGAAGGAAGACGACTCGCAGCCGGCCGGCACGGTCATCGCACAGGACCCCAGCGCCGAGGCAACCACACCCGAGGGCACCACCGTTACGATCATCGTGGCCACCAGCACGGGCACGGTCGAGATCGCCAACGTGGCCGCCAAGACACCCGATGAGGCCCGCCTGGCCCTCACCAAGGCCGGCTTTCGGATCGCCGTGCAGACCGAAGCGTCGCCCACGGTGGCTGCGGGCACCGTCACCCGCACCGATCCCGCCGCCGGGACGAAGGTGGACCGGGGGGCGTCGGTGATCATCTACGTGTCAGGCGGCAACGCCGTCGCCGTGCCGAGCGTCCTCGGACAGAACCAGGCCGCCGCGGTCACGACGCTGCAGGGTTTGGGCTTCAAGGTCGACGTCACCGCTCGCGCCGTCGTCGACGCGGGCGATGCCGGCAAGGTCGTCAGCCAGACCCCGGCACCGGGCAAGGACGTCGACCCCGGTTCCACAGTTGCGATCCGCATCGGCCAGTTCGACCCGTCGGCCACGACGACCAAAGCACCCAAGGCCACGACGACACAGCCATCAGCCGGCATCGTCGACGCCACGATCCCGGCAATCACCGCCGGTCGGGTGACGAACCCGCCCGCTGCGACCTCACCGCCGGCCACCGCGGCGCCCGAGACGGTGGCAACGGCCACCGTTCCCGTCGTTACGGTCGCGCCACCGATCGAGACCGTCGCGCCTCCGACGAGCCCGCCGGCCTGAGCCCGCCACCAACGATTCCGCCACGAACGATTCCAGCAGCGGTGCGATTCAGACGTTGGCGAGGTTCAGGAAGTTCCCCACGAGGCGGTGCCCGGCCTCGGTGAGGATCGATTCGGGGTGGAACTGGACGCCCTCGATCGCCAGCTCGCGATGGCGCACCGCCATGACGATGCCATCGGCGGTCTCCGCCGTCACCTCGAGCTCGGCCGGCATTGTTTCGGGGTCGATGACCAGCGAGTGGTAGCGGGTTGCGGTGAACGGCTGCGGAAGGTCGCGCAGCACCCCAAGGCCATGGTGATGAACGACCGAGGTCTTGCCGTGCATGAGCGAAGGGGCCCGAACGACCCGGCCCCCGTACACATGGCCGATCGCCTGGTGGCCGAGGCAGACCCCGAGGATCGGGATCCTTCCGCCGAGCTCGCGAATCACGTCGCAGCTGATACCGGCGTGCTCGGGTCGCCCAGGCCCGGGCGAGATCAGGATGGCGTCCGGCGCCAACTCGACGATGCCGACGACGTCGATCGCGTCGTTCCGGTGCACGATTGGATCGGCGCCCAGCTCACCGATGTATTGCACGAGGTTGTAGACGAACGAGTCGTAGTTGTCGATGACGAGCACGCGGGCGACCATGGGGCGACGGTAGCTGGCCCGGGCTGGTCCGCCCCCACGGTTATCGTTGCG
>JAYTFI010000058.1:0-2026 GCA_043734485.1 Acidimicrobiales bacterium
GGCCATGGCCGCGGCGTTGGTTGCGAAGATGGGCGCCGCGAGCAGGTGGCGGAGGACCTGTGCCCGTCCGACCCGCCAGTCGGCGTCGCTGACGTGGGCATACTCGCCGTGAACGGCCCGGACGTAGTCGTCGTAGATATCGGGGGGCGCGCCGAGGATGGCGAGGTCGGCGTCGAGCAGGACAGCCTCGTCGAGCCCCGCCGGGCGATGATTGCGGGTGGCCATCACCAGGCGCTCCACCGAAGCGATCAGCGGCGCGGCCGCACCGAGCGACGACAGCACCTGCGCGGCCAAGTCGGCACTGCGGCGCTCGTTGTCATCGGCGCGCGGGTCGTAGACGGCGTCGTGGAACCACGCAGCGAGCAAGATCGCGTTCTCCGCATCCGGCGGGATCACCCCGACATCCCCCTCAAGAAGGTCGTCGACGCGTCGTACGACGTGCACAAGATGCTCGACACCGTGGTAGCGCCGGTGCGGTTCGGCGTATCGGCCGGCCAGCTCGGACATCGCCCGGTCGCCCGCATCGGACCAGCCCATGATGGCGCGCCAGCCAGCGACGAGATCGTCGGGGACCGCCGTCGATGCGCGCTCATCGGGCACCGTGCGATCGTCGCACACCACTCGCTCCTCCGAGCGCGAGCGGAACGTGTGCGAGGGTGGGTACCGTGACGATCCTCGTCGACGACTGCCTCTGGGCCTGGCGGGGCCGGCGATGGTGCCACCTGGTGAGCGACGAGTCGCTGAGCGAGCTGCACGAGTTCGCGGCCCGCCTGGGGATGCCCCGTCGGATCTTCCAGGGTGACCACTACGACCTGCATGAGGATCTCCGGCTGCTGGCTGTGCGCGCCGGTGCGACGCCCATCAGCAGCCGCGAGCTGGTGACACGGTTGCGGGCCGCCGGGCTGCGGCTTTCCCCGGGCGAGCGACGGGGTTGGACGGGCGAGCAGGACGTCCCGTTCGGCCTCGACCCGACCACCCGTCAGGTCTACGAACAACGGATCGAGGAGTACATCCGTCTGCGCCCGCCAGTCCGTCTGGCGCAAGGCGCAGCGTTCGCCCGGCGGTGCCTCCCGGGACGCTTCGTCGCCGACCTTGGATGTGGACCCGGCAGCTACCTCCCGGTTCTGCCCAGCCGTGCCGTCGGCGTGGACATCGCCGCGGCGATGCTGGCCCGGGCGGCAGTGGCCGCCCCGACCGCGGAGCTGCTGCAGGCCGACCTCGAGGCGCTGCCGTTCGCGCCGAGATCCCTCGGCGGTGCCTGGTCGCGCAACGGGCACGTGCACATCCCCTCGGGCCGGTTCCCCTGGGCACTCGCGCAGCTCCAGCGTGCGATGGCCGTGGATGCACCGCTGTTCATGAGCCTCGTGAGCGGTGACGGCGACGGGCGCTACGCCGATGACCTCGGCGGGCGGTTCTTCGCCCGATGGACGGCGGAGCGTGTGCGAGATGTCGTGATGGGCGCCGGATTCGAGGTCAAGGACGTCGTCGAGGAGGCGGCCGGCAACGTGATCGTGCGAGCGACGCGTGCCCGGACGCTGGCCGACTCGGTCGGTCCGGCCATGCGCATCCTGATCTGTGGGCTGAACCCCAGCGTGGTGGCCGCCGACGCCGGCTATGGGTTCGCTGGGGCGACCAACCGGTTCTGGCCCGCCGCGATCGCGGCCGGCCTTCTCGCCGCGCCTCGGAACCTGCCGCATGCACTGCTTGAACGCGGGGTCGGGATGACCGACCTGGTGAAGCGGGCCACGCCGAAGTCGGCGGACGTGACGCGCTCGGAGTACGCGACCGGGCTGGGACGGCTCGATCGCATGGTCGAGTGGCTCAGGCCGGGCGTGGTCTGCATGGTCGGCCTCGAGGGCTGGCGGGCTGCGGCAGATCGCAAGGCTATGGCCGGATGGCAGGAGCGCCGCCTCGGAACGCGGCCTGTCTACGTGATGCCGTCGACGAGCGGGCTCAACGCGAAGACGTCGATGGCTGACCTGGTGGGCCATCTGCGCACTGCGCTCGCCGGACCAACCTGAGCGGC
>JAYTFI010000059.1:0-1749 GCA_043734485.1 Acidimicrobiales bacterium
CCGTCACCTCGCAGGGCCGCACCATCGCCGTCCGCCTGATAGTGCCGGGCGTCTTCATCACGCAGCGCTTCACCATGCGCGATTCCGAAGGTGCGGACATCGCCGTCGTCGACTTCGGGAGCATCATTCGCGGTGCCCGGATGGACGGGCCCGATGCATCCGTGGAACCCGGGGTCGCAGTGCCCGCCCCCACGCCGCAGCCGCCCGAGGCCGAGCCCGTGTGGGTCGCGCACATCGAGATCGCCCGCACCGCAGCGCATACGTACACGGAGTGTGCGGACATCTGGAACCCGATCCACACCGAGCGGTCAGTGGCGCTCGCCGCGGGACTGCCGGACATCATCCTGCACGGCAGTGCCACGCTGACGATTGCGCTGCGTGAGGTCGTCAACCGCTGCCTCGGCGGAGATCCGGCGCGAGTGGCCCGACTGGTTGGGCAGTTGCGGGCGATGGTGATCCCGGGCGAGTACATCACGGTGCGCTGTTGGGAGGATCGCACCGCGGCGGACGGTGGCCGCGAGATCTTCTATGACGTGCTGAACCAGGCCGGGCAGCCGGCGGTGGCGAACGGCGTCGTGGTCGGCCGCTGACGGGATATCGACGCCGATCCTCGATGGCCGCCCGGTAACCTCGTCTCGTGCTGAAGCTCTTTGACACCGCGCAGGGCAGGATCGTCGAGGTGATTCCCCGCACTCCGGGGAAGTTCTCGATGTACTGCTGCGGGCCGACTGTCTACGACCTCCCGCACATCGGCCACGGCCGTGCCATGGTCACGTGGGACTTCATCCGCCGCTACATCGAGTGGACCGGCCTCGAGGTGCATCACGTCGCCAACGTCACGGACGTCGATGACAACATCATCAACCGTGCGGCCAAGCTTGGGCTGACGCCGAAGGCCGTAGCCGAGCGCTACGAAGCCGAGTGGTGGGCGGCCACCGATCGCCTGGGCGCGCGGCGTCCGGTCGACCAGCCCCATGCCAGTGCCTACGTCGAGCGCATGGTCGCGGTCATCGCCGAGCTCATCGATCGTGGGTACGCCTACGACACGAAAGACACCGTCTACTTCAGCTCGTCGATGGTCGAGGATTACGGTCTGCTCGCCCGCCAGACGGTCGAGTCGTTGCGCTCGGGTGCTCGTGTCGACGTCGATGACGAGAAGCGTTCACCGATCGACTTCGCGCTCTGGAAGAAGGCGAGTGGTCCGCACGACCTGCCCCGGTGGCCATCACCGTGGGGTGCGGGCCGGCCGGGCTGGCACACGGAGTGTGTCGTGATGTCGCTCGACATCCTGGGCGACGGCTTCGACCTGCATGGTGGCGGGCTCGACCTGATGTTCCCGCATCATGAGAACGAGCGGGCCCAGGCTGTCGCGTTGGGACGCGACTTCTCGAGGCACTGGGTCCACCACGGCTTCATCGAGGTCGGCGGTGAGAAGATGTCGAAGTCGTTGAACAACTTCACGTCGCTGACCGACATGCTCGACCGTGTCGACCCGCGTGCATACCGGCTGCTGGTTCTCCGGGCGCACTACCGCTCGCCGCTCGACGTCACCCCCGAGTTGGTGGCGGAGTCCGAGTCGGCCCTGTCCCGCTTCGACGGCCTCGCCCGTCGGGTGGGCGGCGCACCGACGTACGCCGCCGGACGGGGGTCGGCAGCGCCGAGCCCCGAGCTGGCCGCCTTCGACGAGGCCATGAGCAACGACCTGGACACGCCCGCCTCAACGGCGATCCTCTTCGACCTCCTCCGCCG
>JAYTFI010000060.1:0-2095 GCA_043734485.1 Acidimicrobiales bacterium
ATCGGAGCCTAGACGTCCGAACCGGTACGGCCGAAGTCGAACGACTCGAAGGAGTGCTCCGCGCACAGAAGAGCCAACTGGCCCGAGAACTCGCGACGCCCCGCTCGCTACGGGACACGCTCGCCCGACGAGACGAACGAGGCACCGACACCGAACGAAGGATCATGATGACGGAGGACAAGCTCGCCGCCGCTAACACCGGCCTTCGCAGCGCACGCGAGAGCGAGGACCGACGAGCATCGATGCTTCGCCAACGACCCGACGCCGTCGCTCACCGAGACACCTTGGATGCCGAGATCGAACGGCGCGTCGGGCACCTCGTTGACGTGCAAGTCGCGTCACCGTCAACGTATACAGAGCGTCGCATCGGCAAGAAGCCCGACGACGCCCGAATCGACTCGTGGACCGGGGGCGTACGAGTCATCCAACGTTTCCGGTTCGAGAACGAGATCACCAGCGAGTCCCGGGCGTTCGGAAACCACGACGAGGACTGGTACGCCCGACACCACCTCGACGCCGTTCAACGGGAAGTCGATCCGCCCGAGCGCGCACGCGGTCTGCGTAGATGAGTGGCACGGCCCGCCGGTCAGCGTCAAGGGCCGCTCCGCTGCCTCCGGCTCCCTTGACCCCGCCCATCGCCCCGTGCAATGAAGCCGCCAAGCCCTGCGGGCGGGCCGTGCCTGTTCAAGCGGCGGCGCTGTCCGGGCGACATTTCGTGCGCGATCCAACGCTATGTCCGCCGTGCCGCAAGGCCACGAGATGATTCTCGTCGACGATTGACTCGCCCTTGGCCGATCGCACTGCGTATTCACCGAGAGCCGGATCTCAAGGGCCGAGTCGATGTCAGACGCATCGCAAATACGAGACCGGCCTCGTCCAACCCGGGGCGTAACCAACTCTCGCTCGCCACGCTCGTGGGATGTTCGCCCGGACTACACCGAGGCCTGACGCGGGGACATACCGAGCCATCACGACGATGGAAGGATCGCCGTGGAAGTGCGCGTGCGCCTCGAACGGCGTCGACTGCTATCCGATGGTGTCGGGGCTGGGATCGTTCCGGCTGCGGCCTGTTATCACCGCGCACGGAACTGCTTCCCCTCGGGCGGGCACCTGCCTACGCGTCATACGCCATTGACCGCCGTCCAACTCCCTCCGACACGGCCCGCAACGACTCGGGCATTGTGTGGGCGTAGATCCGCATCAGCATCTCGGGGCTATGACCGAGGATGTCCGCGATCGCCCGCAGCTCCCCGAGATCATGCGCGTGCCGAACCATGTGCGTCGCTGCGGTGTGGCGCAGCCCGTGGCTCGTCAAGCGGGTCACGCCGGCGTCACGCACGACCCGCTCGAGCGTGCGGTCGAAGTTCCGGGCCTGAACCAACGCTCCCGTCTGCGTGGTCAACACCAGATTGCCTGGTTCCCAGACGAACGCCTTCGCCTCGGCCTCAAGCTGCGCCAGCCGATGCGAACGGAAACGCCGACGCATCTCCACATCGATCGGGATAGTCCGCCGCGACCTCGCCGACTTGCCCTCCGTGAACACCGGCTTCCCATCCACCTCGATCAGACCCTCGTCGATACGAACGGTCCCTGCATCCAGGTCGACATCGTCCCAACGAAGCGCAAGGAGCTCCGAGCGCCGCAACCCGTACAGGACGCACATCCGAAAGCCGACAGCCCAACGGTGGGGGTCAGCAGCGGCCACGAACTGAGCAACCTCTGCTTCGGACCAGGCCGGCTGCTCGCGGTCGAGCCCCGGCTTGGCAACGGCCTTCGGAAGCGCTACTCGAGCTGCTGGGCTGCGACGGAGGGCGCCGTCTTCGACTGCGTCGGCGAGCGAGGCGCGCAGGACGGTCCGCATGATCTGGATGCTCCGGCGAGCAAGCCTCCCGCCCTCCGCCAGACCGTCCAGCCAGGCGGCGACGTCCGTACGCTCCAGTCGATCGAGTGGGACGCCACCGAGCCCGGCCTTCACGTGCTTTGCCGCCCATTCGTACTGCGACCGTGACTTCGCACTCACGTCCGACTTCGTGGCGAGCCAGCGGTCCACGGCCCAGGCGACGTTGCCGCGGTCGGCCTGCACAACGCCGTCTGC
>JAYTFI010000061.1:0-6501 GCA_043734485.1 Acidimicrobiales bacterium
AGGTAGGTGAAGAGCGTCAGGTCGGCCCGCAGGTACCCGAGCTCCGAGTCCTGCGGCTCCTTGACCTTCACGACCATCTGCTGCGACCACGCGTCCTCGGCGGTCGGCACGATCTCCGCACCGGCGGCGCGGTAGTCGTCGTCGGAGATGGCCGACTCGGCGCCCGCGCCTGTCTGCACGAAGACCTGGGCGCCGGCGCGTTCGAGCTCGCGCACGCCGTCGGGCGTCATCGCTACCCGTGACTCGGACGACTTGATCTCGGTCGGGACGCCAACGGTGAGGGCCATTGCCCGATGATGCCGCGCTCGGCGCCCCTGCGCCGGGTTCCCTCGGTGCCCGAGCGCGAAACCGGCGGCGCACCGGCCGTTCCGGCGACAATGCACCCATGACCGCCACGACGCCGGACGCGACCGCCGACACCCACCCGGGCTCACGTCGCCAGTTGCGGCTCGCGCTCTCGATGAACGGCGGTGTGAGCCTCGCCGTGTGGATCGGCGGTTCTGTGAGCGAGATCGACCGCGTCCGTCGCGGCGACCCGTTCTGGAGCGAGCTGCTCACGGCCTGCGGGTACGAGCCGACCGCGCTGGTGGATGTGATGACGGGTGCTTCCGCCGGCGGGCTCAACGCCGTGCTGTACGCGCAGGCGATCCGTAACGACCGGCCGTACGGGGACGACATCCGTCAGCTGTGGGAGGACACCGCGGACATCGAGACCCTCATCAAGGATGCGCCGACCGCCCGCGAGGCCAACCATGACCCGCGCGCCATCCTGCGCGGGCGGTACTTCCTGAACCAGCTCGAGCGGAAGCTCACCGACCTTGCACCGTGCGCCGACACGCATCGCGTCGACGGACCGGACCCCCAGGCCCTTGCCATCTTCGCCAGTGCCACGCTCGCTGCCGCCAACCCGGTGAAGTACCGGGACGTGCCGGGTGCGTCGATCGATGAAGGCCGCAGCGACGCGTACTTCCATGTGACGCGCCGGGGTCCGGCCAGCCGCGGCCTCGACGGGTTCGCCGACCGGGTCGGAGCGCCCACCGCAGCGCTGGCGGAAGATGCGCCACTGCCGGACGCGCAGCCGCCGAGCACGGCACGCGCGCTCGCCCTCATCGGCCGCGCCACGTGTTCCCTCCCGGTGTTGTTCGAACCGGTCCCGTTCCGCGCTGAGCACTTCGGAAGCCGGCTCGTGAACGCATTCACCCCGGACCGCAGCGACGTCCAGATCGTGGACGGTGGCGTGATCGACAACGTCCCGATCGGCCGCGCCATCCGGGCCATCGCGTCGAGCCACGCCAGCACCCGCACCCGGCGGGTCCTGCTCTACCTCCATCCCGATCCATCCGTGGTGGACAACCTTTCACCCGAGCCGGCGACCGCGATCGCAGTCGGGCGGGCGCTGCTCGGAAAGCGGAACGAATCGCTCCGCGAGGACATCGACCTGCTTCGAGCGCACAACGCCGCCGTCGAGCGACGGAACGTGATCGCCCAGACGCTGCTCGCCAGCGTCGGCCGATCCATGTCCGGAGCGACGACACCCGGGAATCCGGCCGACCCCCACACGCAGCGGTCGATCAGCATCGGCTGTCTGCTTCGCGCTGCGCTCGACCCGGCCACCGAGCTGGCGTGGCACGCGCCTGACGTCCCCAGGGTCGCCGCCCTCCTGGACGGGCTAGGAGCGCTCTCCCGGGACACCCTGCAGCGCCACCTACAACAGGCCGACGTGGCTGACCTGCTCGTGGTCCAGCGGCCGCGGCGCATCGTCGGGCACCTGCTCCGGCTGGTGCGCGACGTCGAACTCACCGCGGAAGGGACGCCGCGCTCGAACGACCGACCAACCGACCTCTCGGACGTGAAGGCACACCTCTACGAGATCCTCCTGCTCGCAGACCTTCTGCACGCATATCAACTGGCGCGGTTCGTCGGCTTCCAGCCGGATGGCGCAAGTGTGGACGATGCAGCGGTGCCGTCGCTCCTGACGGGGCAGGGCTCGGCCACGAGCTCGGCCCGCGCCGGCCAGGCCGCCGAGGCGGCGGTGCGACGGCTGCGGAGCTCGAAGACCGAGATCGGCTCGATCGCGGTCGGTGCAACCATCGCCGGGCTCGCCGATGCGGACTGGCGGGCACTCGCCTCCTGGGTGTTGCCCCCAGGGCCGCACACCGCCGGAGCAGACACTGCCATCCCGCCCATCGTCGACCTGCTCTGGACCGAGCTACGCGCCGTGCTGGCCAAGATCCCAGAAGGGACGACCGCCGGGCCCGCCGGGAATGAGCGGTCCTCCCAGGCCGCAACCACGCTGAACCAGCTGAAAGACGAACGGTCGATCACCGTCGACCAGCTCGACGACCTCCTCCTGCCGCTCGCCGCCGAACCGATCGCGAGCGACCAATCGATCGACTTCGTCCGCGTCGCCGGGAACATCAGGACCCCGGCCTCCGACGCGTTCGCCGACGCAGCGGCGATCGCCAAGCTGGGCGGCCGTGTTACGGGCGTGCAACTTCGTCACCTCGGCGCGTTCTTCCAGACGTCCTGGCGCACGAACGACTTCCGTTGGGGTCGCCTCGACAGCGTCCCGTCGCTCCTCGACGCGATCCTCGACCCACAGGCGATCACCGCCCTGCGGGCCTGGGCAATCACGGCGACGTCGCCGCTCGCCGTGATCGTGCAGGCGGCGAACGTGCCGGACGCGGCCGAGTCCCGGACCGCGGACGAGCGCCTGCGCGAGCTGTTGATCGAGCGTCGGCAGGCCCAGCTCCTCGCCGAGCTGCTGCCGCCCGCCAGCAGAGCGGGCGACGCCCCCACCGTCCCACAGACGGTCGCAGCGATCGCCGCCGCGCCCGAGTTCCAGGCCTGGCGCGCGGAGAACCGCTCCCTGCAGCACCTCCTCGGCACCCGTTCGCTGACGAGCACCGCGCTGCGTGCCTCGATCACCGGTTGGCGGGTGCTGACCGGCCCGTTGCACTGGTTCCCCCGATTCGTGCTGTGGGTCCTGCGGCCTGTCGTGCTCGGCCTCGTCGGCGTCGTCCTCGCCGGGCGGCGAGCGGCGGCTGCGATCGCCCTCACGGTATGTGTGCTCGCCGCGTCCCGGGCCGAGTCGACGTCGGGCCGCTGGATCGTGTTCAGCGTCGGTGTCGCGCTGACCGTAGGCGCCGTATGGCTCGTCGAGGCGAAGGTGCGGCCACCGTCCTCGCCCGGCCTCGGCTGGGTCGACTCCCGGCGCTACCTCTACGGGGTTACCGTCTTGGCTGTCGCCTCCGGGGCTGCCCTCGGCACTTGGCACGATGCGGTTCGCACCCACGACTGGGCGTGGTTCTGCATCGCCCCCGGGGTCGCCGCGCTGACCGCGTGGCTGCTGTTCTTCTGGATGCGCCTCCGCGGCCGGATGCTGATGATCACACTGAGCGCAGTGGTCTACGGGCTGTGGTCCTGGAACGCGACCTGGGATCCGTTTGCGGGACGAACGGTGATCGATGCCGTCGTCCGTCCGGTCCGCGGGATCTGGGTCTGCTGGTTGGTCGTCATCATCGCCACCACGAGCATTCTCGGCCACCTCCCCGACCAATGGCTGCAACCGAAGGCGCGACCGAAGCACTGAACCGCCGGTTCCGATCCGCAAGACGAGTCGAAACCGAGCGGAGCACCGCATCTGCTACACCGGCTGCCTCATGGCGACCGACACCATCTCCCTCCCACAGGCGCGCCGCATCGCCCTCGCGGCGCAGGGTTTCGCCGATCCCCGCCCCACCGGCCGGGTCGACCGCGGCCACATCCGCAAGCTGTTCGACCGTATCGGCCTACTGCAGATCGACTCGGTGAACGTCGTCGTGCGCTCCGAGGAACTGCCGATCTTCGCCCGCCTCGGCGCCCACTCGCGTGACCTCGTGCGTCAGATGGAGGCTGACGGCGAGCTGTTCGAGGGCTGGGCCCACGAGGCATCGCTGCTCCCGGTCGCGCACGAGCCGCTGTTCCGGTGGAAGAAGGAGAGCATCCGCAACGGCACGGAGGAGGGGGTCTGGGGCGGCATCCGGCGGATGCGAGCCGAGAAGCCGGACTTCCTGGCCCTGGTGCTGGCCGAGATCTCGGCCCGCGGTCCAATCGCGCCGAGCGAGCTATCGATGCGTGTCGGGCGAACGGGAGACGGGTGGGGATGGCGCTGGGACGAGGCCAAGCTGGCTGTCGAGACGCTGTTCTGGGGTGGGGAGGTGGCTGCCCGACGGCGGGTGAGGTCGGGTTTTGAGCGTGAGTACGACATCCCGGCCCGCATGTTCCCGGCTACGGTCCTGGCTCAGCCGACGCCCGCCGCAGACGAAGCCCGCAAGCAGCTGCTGCGCATCGCCGCGCGTGCCCACGGCATCGGGACGGCGAAAGACCTGGCCGACTACCACCGGCAGAACATCCCCAAGGCGCGACCACTCGTCGAGGAACTGGCGGATGCCGGCGAGCTGACCCGCGTCGGCGTACCGGGCTGGACGGACAAGGCGTTCCTTGATCCGAACGCCCGCAAACCGCGCCGCATCACCGCCCGGGCTTTGCTGTCGCCGTTCGATTCGCTGATCTGGGAGCGGACCCGCACGGAGCAGCTGTTCGGCTTCCGGTACCGCATCGAGATCTACGTGCCCCAGCCGAAACGGGTGCACGGTTACTACGTGCTGCCGTTCCTGCTCGGCGAATCGCTGGTCGCCCGGGTCGACCTGAAGGCGGATCGGAAGGACTCGGCACTGCTCGTCCAGTCGGCCTGGGGCGAGATCGGCATCGATGAGCGCCACGTCGCCGCCGAGATGGCTGAGGAGCTGGCGCTGATGGCGGACTGGCTGGGGCTCGGGCGAGTCGAAGTGCGTTCGAGGGGTGATCTGCACGGGCCGCTCGGCAAGGCGGTCAGCGCGCTGCGCTGAATGCCTGGAAGCCGTGCCACTTCCTCAGTCCGCCCGGTGAGCCGCCTTCTGCGCCCGCGCCGCTTTCGCTGCGGCCTGTTTCCGGTCCTCCCGGGCGGCCGCCTTCACGCCATACCCGAACACGATGGCCGGCGCGAGGATAAGCGACCCGATACCCATTGAGGCGGCGATGATCGTCGTCAGGAGGCTCGTCGGCTTGTCGATCTTGGTGACCACGAAGGCCACGATGGCAACCCCGAAGAGCGAGTAGCCGAACTTCTGGCCGATGTCGACGAGACGGGCGATCTGGGCCCGCCGGATGAGGATCGGGTCGCTCAGCACCACATCGTCGGTGGGTGGCTTCGTCTCGGGCACGTCTCCATCATGTCGGATGAATCAGGTCGGCCGGTCGGAGGGTTCGGTCCGCAGGAGCGTGCCGGGCAGACCATGGCGCTCGAGCGCCTGGCGCACGGCATGACGGGCCGAGAGCTCGACCACATCCGTGGCCGCGTCGCTCGCCGCGGTGAGGTCGAGAACGGCCCGCCCGTCATCGAGCAGCGAGACGAACTGCAGGATCTCGGGATCGTCGAAGGGCGAGTCCGAAAGGGGCGGGGGCGTCAACGCCACCAACGCATGCGCCGCCCGCTCGACGGGTGCCGGCGGGGCCGCTGCCGCCCCTCGCCGGTGCAGGGGCCGGCCGACGGCGTCGCGCCGGGACGAGCCGCTGCCCACTAGCGCGTTCGTGGTCGCGGCACCGAGCCCGAAGGAGACGAAGAGGTCCCCGAAGGACACAACCGTCCGCAGCGGCCGGATGGGGATGACCTGGCCAAGGATCACCATCTGGTCACCGGAGCGCTCGGGGTGGGCGGCCACCGTGGACTTCGGGACCGCGCCGTACGTCGACGGGACGATCCCGGCCTTCCCCAGCGCGCTGGGGTCGTACGGCATGCCGTGATTGTTCGCGGTCATGAAGAGGTTCAGGCCGATACCGAAGGCCACGAGCCAGAGCCCGGGCATCCGGACCGCGTTCAGCACCAGGAAGGCGAGCAGGCACACCATCGAGACCAGTAGGGCGGCGAAGCGCAGCGACCCGTCACCCCGCCGAGCCCAGACCCCTAACCCGACCCACACCGCGGGGAGCGCGAGGAAGCGGAGGTCGACCCGTTCGATGTTCCCGACGCGGCCACCACCCGCCAGCCCCCCGGCACCCCCGATGAGGACGGCGATCAGCGCAAGCACCATGGAAGCGACAACGTTACCTTCGGTCTCGGGCGGTCTGGCCGTCTGGCCGTCTGCGCCGTCTGGCCGTCTGCGCCGCGGTTACAGGTTCTCCGGGAGCAGCCGGGCGAGGTTCTCGAAGCACAGGTACAGCGTCGGCAGGAACAGGATCAGGAACCCGAGCCCGTAGACCAGCATCCGGGCGGGGAGGCGGCGCTGGCGGGCGAGGCGCCAGGCGGCGATCCAGATGACGGCGCACACCATCGCCCACGCCAGGGTGGAGATCCACGTGCTGCGATGACCGCGGAACCAGCTGATCGTCCAGATCGGGCCGGTTCCGCCTGGGTCGATCTGCGTGCCGAGCGATGCCGGCTCGGTGGAGTCGGCCGCGGCGACGGTCGTCGGGACAACGGTC
>JAYTFI010000062.1:0-4558 GCA_043734485.1 Acidimicrobiales bacterium
GTCGCTGCTGTCCCCCTGGGCACGGAGCATCTGCGGGGTGACGATCCGGCACGGCTGCCGTCCGAGCTCCATGCGCGTGGCTTCGCGGCCGGTGAGTTCGCGCTCTGTCTCGGCGTGAACTATTCGCACAAGAACAGGGAGCTCGCCACCCTCGCGCACGAGGAGCTCCGTTCACGCGGGTTCGATCTCGCGCTCGTCCTGGCGGGGCCTTCGGTGCCACGCGGGACGACCCGCGTCGCCGAGTCGCGCATCGGTGCGAAGGAGCACGTGTTCGTGCTCCCCGAGGTGGCCGGGGTCGAGCGCAACTGGTTGCTGCGCCATGCGAGCATCGTCTGGTACCCGACCTCTGCCGAGGGGTTCGGGCTCGTCCCGTTCGAGGCCGCGGCGTTCGGCACGCCGACCGTCGCCGTCGACTTCGGACCGATCCGGGAGCTCGCGACCGGGGACGGGAGCCGAGAGGCCGGGCGGTCACCGTTCGGGTCCGACGTGCCCGTGCTCGCCGCCGACTGGACCCCGGAGGCGCTGGCCGACGCCGCGGAGCGCCTGTTGCGCGATCCCGACCTTGCGCTGCGGCATGCAGAGACGCTGCGAGCGGCAGCGCGGCACTACAGTTGGTCGACGACTGCCGCCGCTCTTGTCGATCTGTTCCGGTCCACGCTCGCTCGTCCACGGCGTTGATGCGGTGGCCGACCGAGCACGAAACCCTCTCACTGAGCAAGGTGATCTGTTGACGACGAAGCATGCGAGCGCCCTGGCGACGGACACCGCAAACCTCGCCGAGGCCGTACACGCCGATGCGGTAGCAACGGATGGGCCAGTCGCGGCGCTGGTCGTCTCCAACAGCCAAGACGCCCACCGCGCAGCCAGCACTGCCGATGCACCGTCCGATTCCACGCCGTCGAGCGAGGCCGACGATCTGCGCCGCCAGATGGACGCCCTGTCACTCACCCAGGCGCTCCTCGACTTCGAGATGGCCAATGCCCGCGTGCTCGACCTCACGGCGCGCCTGGTCGAAGCGAATAGCCGTGTGCTCGGACTGCAGTCCGAGGTGGACGCGGCCCGGCATGCAGCCGACGACGTGCGGGCGTCGCTGGCAGCCAGAGAGGCCGAACTCGTTGCGCTCCGATCGTCGCGGAGCTACAAGCTGGCCGAGCGAATCCAGATGCTCCTGCGTGCCGTTCGGGGCTGACGCGATGCCGGGAGCTGTCCCGCGGCCGGGGGTCGCCCGCCAGCGCGTCCTCGTCGCCATCCTCGTCTACAACGGCCGGGCGTTCGTGCCCCGAGGGCTCACGTCGGCGGCCCAACTCCGGCTCACCAGTCGTCACGACGTCGACGTACTGGTCCTCGATGACGCCAGCCCGGACGGCGGATGGAGCGAGGAACTGCGCGAGATCTGCGAACGGCTGGGGCTTGGCTACTACGGGACACCACGGAACCTCGGTATCCCCCGCAACATGAACCTCGGGTTGCTACGGGCCGAAGCCGCTGGATACGACCACGTCGTCATCCTCAACTCCGACGTGGTGTTGCCCGCGAACATGATCGACGGACTCCTGGCCGTGGCTGCGACCGATCCGAAGATCGCGTCGGTCACCGCCTGGTCGAACAACGCGTCGATCTTCTCGCTCCCGAACGACGAGGCCGACCGGTTCCTCGCCGACGCGCCGACCGTCGACGCAGTCTCGCGGGTGTTGCAGGACGAGTTCGGCGACCAGGCCATCGACGTACCGGTCGGTGTCGGGTTCTGTATGTGCATCTCGAAGGAGGCGATCGCAGAAGTCGGTCTTTTCGATCCGGTGTTCGGTCGTGGCTACTGCGAGGAGGTCGACTGGTGCCGCCGTGCAGTCTCGCTCGGGTGGCGCAACGTCCTCGCGCCGTCGGTCTTCGTGTACCACATCGGTTCGGCCTCGACCCGGCTTGCTGGCCTCCTTGCCCCGGGTGAGCAGACCGTGCACACGCACGAGGAGATCGTCGACCAGCGCCATCCCGACTACCGCGGCGACGTCGAAGGCTGGCGGGCCCGTGGGGGAGTGGACGCCATCGTCGAGCGCGGCCTGCGGCGGCTCGTCGCGACGGCTGCCGCGGAGCGCGGCTACGTGCTCGACGCCACCTGGCTCCGCCGCGAACCCGAGGACCACAGTGACGATCGGGTGCGCATCACGATCAACCCCGACGGCCCGTCGCCCCTCGTCGAGGCGACGGCGAACGGTTGGCGGTGCGCCCTGCCGGTCGGCCCCGACGGGATCCTCGCCGCGGTCGGCTCGTTCGTCGGCTGCCCGCCCAGCCAGGTTCGGATCCTCGACCGCGGGTCCGTCGCGGCCGCGCTCGAAGCGGACGCACTCGCCGCCGGAGTGCCGGTGCGCTCACTGCGGCGCTATCCCGAGCGGGTCTGAGGGCCTTCGCCGGCTCCTGCTGCTGAGCCGGTAGTTTTCGGTGATGGGCTTCGTCGTTCCGCCGTATCCGCACGACCGACTGGGAACGGCCCGCGCCCTCGCCGACGCCCTCCCCGGAGGTGTCGTCGACCTGTCGATCGGCACGCCCTGCGACGCACCACCCACTGCAGTCGTCGAGATGCTCGCCCACTCGAACAGCGAACGCGGCTACCCCACGTCGCTCGGCAGCCCGGCCTACCGTGGCGCCGCAGCCGGATGGCTGGCTCGGCGGCTGGGTGCGACGGTCGACCCGGCCACCGAGGTCGCGGCCTGCATCGGCACGAAGGAGTTCGTCGCCACCACACCCCAATGGCTGAAGCTGCGTACGCCCGAACGCGACACCGTGCTCTACCCCGAGGTCGCCTACCCCACCTACGCCATGGGCGCGCTGCTCGCCGGCTGCCGGCCCGTTCCGGTCCGGGCTGATACGGCCGGCCGCATCCGGCTCGACTCGATCGATCCTGCGGACATTCCCCGGGCGCTCTGCCTGTGGGTGAACACGCCGGGCAATCCGGCCGGCGGACTCGACGACCTCGACGCCGTGGCTGCCTGGGGCCGGGCCAACGACGTGCTCATCCTCAGCGACGAGTGCTACGCCGAGTTCACCTGGGACGGACCGCCCCGCACGGTCCTGACGACCGGCACGAGCGGGGTGCTCGCAGTGCACTCGCTGTCCAAAAGGTCGAACCTCGCCGGTGTCCGGGCCGGTTTCTACGCCGGTGACGCCGAACTGGTGAAGTACCTCAGCGAGATCCGCAAGCACGCCGGATTCATGGTCCCGGGTCCGGTGCAGGCTGCGGGTGCCGTCGCCTACGACGACGACGTGCATGTCGACGAGCAGCGGGTCCGCTACCACCAGCGGCTCGTGCAGATGGCGGACGCATTCGGGTCGGTTGGTCTCCCGGTGGCGCTGCCGGGTGGCGGATTCTACCTCTGGGTCCCCGTGCCGGGCGGCGATGCCTGGGCGTGTACGGAGTGGCTGGCCCGCCACGGTGGCGTCGTGGTGTCGCCTGGCGAGTTCTACGGTGAAGCCGCTCGTGCATACGTTCGCGTCGCATTGGTCGAGCCCGAAGACCGCCTTGAGCTCGTGGCCAAGCGCCTCGCCGAGAGCGGCGCTCAGTGGGGCGGCGCGGGCGGCGCACTTCCGGTCCCGGTTGCGAGCCCAAGGTGATGACCCCGCCGAAGGACCTCCTGCTGGCCACCGCCGCGCTCGTCGACATCGCGTCGGAGAGCCACAACGAGGCCGCGATCACAGCCCATCTCGAGGCCCGCCTGCGGGCCGTGCCGTGGCTCGACGTCACGCGCGTCGACAACAACCTCGTGGCCCGCACCGCATTCGGCCTCGGCTCCCGCCTCATCCTCGCCGGCCACACCGACACCGTTCCGGCCAACGGCAATTCGACCGCCCGTATCGAAGGCGACGTCCTCTACGGCCTCGGCTCGGCCGACATGAAGGGCGGCCTCGCCGTCTTCATGGCGCTCGCCGAAGCCATTGATGTGCCCGCGGTCGATGTCACCTACGTGTTCTACGAATGCGAAGAGGTGGCAGCGAAGTTCAACGGCCTTGAGAAGCTCCTGTCGGGCCACGCGGCGCTGCTGGCGGGCGATGCGGCCATCCTCGGTGAGCCGACCGAGGCCGTGATCGAGGCCGGCTGCCAGGGCACCATGCGGGTTCAGCTGACCTTGAGTGGCGAACGTGCACACACGGCGCGGGCATGGATGGGGCGCAATGCCATCCACCGGCTCGGAATCGTCCTCGATCGTGTGCATGCATACGAAGGCCGCCGTCCGATGATCGACGGGTGCGAGTACCGAGAGGCCATCCAGGCGGTACGAGTCGAGGGAGGTGTCGCTGGCAACGTCGTGCCTGACCGCGCCATGCTGACCATCAACCACCGCTTCGCGCCCGACCGTTCGCCTCGGGAGGCCGAGGCCCACCTGCGCTCGGTGATCGGCAACGACGTGCTGGATGACGATGCCGCGTTCAAGGTCGTCGACTCAGCCAACGCGGCAGCACCCTCGCTCACCCATCCGCTGCTCGGCGCGCTGGCGGCGCGGCTCGACGCGCCACCGCGGGCGAAGCTCGGCTGGACCGACGTTGCGTTCTTCGCCGCGCAAGGCATCCC
>JAYTFI010000063.1:0-3347 GCA_043734485.1 Acidimicrobiales bacterium
ATGTTCGTGTTCGGCTCGGAACCGAACACGTTCGCACACGAGCAGAACAGCTTCGTGCGCGTGGCCAGTTCGCAATGGACCTCGAGGCCGATGACCATCTCCCAGCCGTTCTTCAGCGGGACCGTCGCGGCCATCAGTGGTTCCCCTTCTCGATCACGGCTGCGGCCCTGAAAAGGACGCCTTCGGAGAGTGCCGGGCCGAGCAGCTGCACACCGACGGGGAGTCCGTTGTCGCCGACACCGCACGGCACGGATATGGCCGGGTCGCCGGACAGGTTCGACGGGATTGTGCACACGTCGTTGAGGTACATCGTCATCGGATCGGCCGTCTTGTCGCCGAACGCGAACGCCGTCGTGGGCGATGTCGGCGTGAGCAGCACATCGAACTGTTCGTATGCGCGCTTGAAGTCTCGGATGATAAGTGTACGGACCTTCTGGGCCTGGCCGTAGTACGCGTCGTGGTATCCGGCTGACAACGCGTAGGTGCCGAGCATGATGCGCCGCTTGACCTCGGGGCCGAAGCCCTCAGCCCGGGTGAGCGCCATCATGTCGGCCACGTTGCCGCCGCCCTCGCCAGTTCGGCGCAGTCCGTAGCGCACGCCGTCGTAACGGGCCAGGTTGGAGCTGCACTCGGCCGGTGCGATCAGGTAGTAGGCCGCGAGTCCGTAGATGGCCGCCGGCACGCTCACCCGGCCCACGGTCGCGCCCGCCTCGGTCAGCCGTGCCGCCGCAACTTCGACGCGGGCCAGCACGTCGGGCGAGATACCGGTGCCGGTGAGCTCGTCGACGATGCCGACCCGGAGCCCGGCTATCCCGGACGTCGCCCCGTCTCGAACGGCCTGGACGAGTGACGGAGCGGGAATGGGGATCGACGTGGAGTCGAGCCGGTCGTGCCCGCCGATTGCCTCCAGCACAAGCGCCGCGTCCTCGAGCGTGTGCGCGAACGGCCCGATCTGGTCGAGCGAGCTCGCGAAAGCGATGAGCCCGTACCGACTGACGAGGCCGTACGTCGGCTTCACACCGACGAGCCCGCACAGCGACGCCGGCTGGCGGATCGAGCCACCCGTGTCCGACCCGAGCGACACCGCGGCGAAACCGGCGGCCACGGCTGCGGCGGAACCCCCCGACGAGCCCCCGGGGACCTTGCTCAGGTCGTGCGGGTTGCGGGTCGGTCCGAACGCGGAGTTCTCCGTAGACGAGCCCATGGCGAACTCGTCAAGGTTGCACTTGCCGACGAGCACGGCCCCCGCCGCCGCCAGCCGTGTGAACACTGTCGCGTCGTATGGCGGCTTCCAGCCTTCGAGGATCTTCGACGAGCACGTCGTCTCGATGCCCCGTGTGCACATGTTGTCCTTCAGCGCGAACGGCACCCCGGCAAGCGGGCCCACGCTCTCACCGGCGGCAACGGCCGCGTCAACTGCATCGGCAGCCGCTCGGGCCCGGTCGCGCAGTACGAGGTTGAAGGCATGTACCTCGCCCTCGTTCGCGTCGATCGCGGCGAAGTGCGACTCCAGGACTGCTGCGGCCGAACGGCGCCCGGCCGCCACGTCGGCTGCGATGACCGCAGCGGTGGCGGGGGAACCGGGCGCGACCAAGACCGCGAGCGAGCCGCTCACGGCGCCTCCCCCAGAATGCGGGGAACACGGAACTGCTCGGCCTCGGCGGACGGTGCCATAGCCAGCACCTCGGCCCGGTCGAGGCTGGGACGGGGCACGTCGGCTCGCAACACGTTCACCAGGCCGAGCGGGTGCGCCGTGGTCTCGACCCCGGCGAGGTCGAGGGCGGCCATGTCCTGCACGTGCGCGAGGATGCCGGCGAGATCGCCGGTGAGGCGGTCGATCTCGCCGTCGGTGAGGGCGAGCCGGGCGAGCTTGGCCACATGGACCACCTCGTCACGGGAGAGGCTGGCAGACATGGCAGACCATCGTAGGGGCGTGCCACGCCGGAACCCGACGCGTTTGCGCGGCGCAGCCGGGCGCTATGACAGCCCGCACACCTTCTTCGCGAAGGCGATCGAGGCCTCGTTGATCAGGTCCTTGTCGTAGTCCAACGTGGCCACGTGATAGCTCCGCTCGAGGCTGAGCGTCTCGACCGGCCCCGAGACCCGCGCTGCGAAATACGGACCGGCTGTAGGCACGACGACATGGTCCTGTGGAGACGTCATCACAAGCGCCGGACAGGTGATCGATGCGATGAGCGCATCGAGCTCGTCACCCGCCGCAGCAAGTGAGAGCAGCGGCGCCAGTGGTGTCTCGGAGTACGCAGTCTCCTTGGAATCCGGGTCGGCGATGTCGCTGCCGATGCCCGGGATAAGGGTCTCCCCGGCGTCGACCATCCCCTGCAGCAGCACACGGAACTCGGCATTGAGCGGTTCCAGGGCCCCGTTGATGGTCACGATGGCGGCGATCTCAGGATGCTGGATTGCCAACCACGCGGTGAGCGTGCCGCCCATCGAGAGTCCGGCCACGACGACCTTGTCGACCGTCGGGGCAAGCCGCTGGTACGTCGCCTCCACATGGGCGCTCCAATGGTCGAATCTGGTCGGCAGCATGTCCTCAACCGCGGTGCCATGCCCGGGCAGCAGCGGCATCTCGACCGCGAAGCCGGCGGCCGCGAACGCGGTCGCGAGGCCCCGCATGGAGTGCGGGTTGCCGGTGAAGCCGTGCAGCACGATCGCACCGCATCCGTTCGTTCCGGTCACGGACATCGGCTCGGCGCCGGGCACCACGGGGTTCGTCATTGGTCGCTCCTTGAGGCGGGTGCTGGACTACAGGGTGGGCGGTTTGGGGTGGCGCGGATTTTACTATGCGTACGGATCATCAGGACCGAAAGGATGGTCCCACCAGTCCTCCGGCGTCGGGTCGGGAGTGGGGTCGACCACGATGCAATCGACCGGGCAAACGGGCGGCAGGCACTTGCCGCAGCCCGAGCACAGTTCGGAGACGATGATGACATCCATGCCGTGATTGAAGATGGCGCCGAAGTTCGGCGGGCAGTGGCGCAGGCAGGTGTCGCAGTTGATGCACATCGACATGTCGATGCGCAGCGCCGGGAGCTTCCATTTCGGATTGCGGACGCGGTCCCGGACGCGCGATTCGCGCGTCGATCCGCTCGCCCCGACCACCTCGGTCGTTTCGGTCTCCTGACCTCCCCCCACCGGCAAGAGCCTAACGGACGACGGCCCCAGGCCGGCCGCACACACCGGCGCGACCCGCCGATCGCCCACCCCCATGCGGGCCACGGCACGGTAGGGTCAGGGCCTCAGCCGCCGCCTGCAGGAGCGTCTATGCCGCAGTACCCCTTCCTTACCGACGAATGGATCGCCGAGGCGCGCCGCATTCGCGACGA
>JAYTFI010000064.1:0-5116 GCA_043734485.1 Acidimicrobiales bacterium
GCGGCGTCGATGCGCAGATCACTCGATGCCGGTGTACTGACCACGCTCGACGTCGTCAGCACGATGGCCGACGGCATTGCGCTCAAGGCCCCCGGCGAGCTGACACTGGCCATCGTCCGCGAGCTCGTCGACGACGTCATCACCGTCACCGAGGAAGAGATCAGCCAGGCCGTTCTCTTGTTGCTGGAGCGGGCGAAAGCAGTCGTCGAGCCATCGGGTGCGGTAGGCCTTGCGGCAGTCATGGCCGGCAAGGTCCCGGGCGCCGGACCCGCCGTGATCGTGCTCTCGGGCGGCAACGTGGACCCGTTGCTGCTGACCAACATCATCCGCCACGGCCTCTCCGCGGCCGGGCGCTACATGCGCCTCCGCATCGTCTTCAAGGACCGTCCCGGCTCACTGGCCGCCCTCACGGCCGCGCTCGCCTCGCTCGGCCTCAACGTGCTCGACGTCGAGCACCATCGAACAGGCGTCGCCCTCGGCATCGACGAGGTCGAGGTGCTGGTGACGGTCGAGACCCGCAACCCCGATCACCGGGCCGACGCCGTCCGAGCGCTCAGCGGGCAGGGTTTCCGGGCCGAGATGGTCTGAAGCTGCAACGCACCCGGATCACGACACGCCGGATCACGACACGCGGGCGGCGCGTTCGGCCTGCTTGATCCGCTCCCAGTTGCGCACGACATCGTCGGCTGTCGCCACGGCATGCTCCCCCGTCGTCGCGTCGAAGTCCGCGCGTGGGAACACGTGCGGGTGCCGACGGACCAGCTTCTCGTGGAGCTTGCGCACCACGTCGGAAAGTGTGAACCAGCCTTCCTCGGCGGCGAGGCATGCATGGAACACGACCTGGAAGAGGACGTCGCCAAGCTCCTCCTCCAGATGGTCGACCGGATCGATTTGGGTACCGGCCGGTGTCATCGCGAGCGCGCCGATCGCCTCGACAAGCTCGGCGGCCTCTTCCGTGACGTACCCGGCCAGTGATGCGTGTGTCTGCTCCGCATCCCAGGGACAGGCGGCCCGCAACGTCCGCATCAGCTCCTCGATGCGAACCATCTCCGCCGCGAACGGCGAAGCCAGACGCGGGATGTAGAGCGAGGTGAGGTGATCGGCGACAACATGGCGATCGAGCTCATCCCACCGCACCGTGGCCACGACCTCGTCGTGCAGACCGAGGTGATGGAGGATGCGCACCTCGGGCAGTTCGGTACCGGCCGGCGGTTCGAACGCCAGCTTGATGTCATTGAGCACCTCGTTCGAATGGCACTGCGCGACCAGGAACGGACCGGCCTGCCCCGCCGTATCGGCCGCGAAGCGATGGCCGTCGATCACCGTCACACCCTCGGCGAGCGGGTCGACGCCGAGGCGCACCCAGCTCAGATCGAGGAAGGAGAGCGCCGGCACCAGCTCGACGTCGACGCGCGGATCGCGCAGGAGCAGTTCGACCGTGTGCTCGGCCACGAGCGGCGAACCGGGAACTGCGTAGACAACCTCGCCTGCCTCGCCGGCGGCCGAAACAAGGTGCTCGACGATCGCGCCGTAGACCTCGTCGAACGTGTCTGACGACTCGTAGAGGTGATCGAAGCTCTGCGCGCCTACTACTGCGTCGGCGGCGGGGTGCCGTCGCGTGCGAAGGAACCGCGGCCCGGCGCCCGCAAGACGTTTCAGCGTGCCGGCGGTGAGGAGGTCGGCATCGCCGGGCCCAAGGCCGACGACGACGACGCGGCCCCGCACGGGCGTGGTCTCAGCCACCTGCCACGGTGGTCGTTGCGCCCGACGGATCCGATGCCGTCGGCAGCGTGGCGGAGATCGTCTCGGCAGCCGCGTTCGCCGACTTCGCCGCAGCCGCCGAGACGATCTCCGGGAACCCGTTGGCACCCTTCGCCAGGTACGTGCCCAAGGATGGGTCGACGGACACCTTGGCCGTCTTGATGCGATTCACCAACGATGCGCTTGCCGCGGTCTGTGCTTGGTTGCCCAGGGCGTCCTCAACGGTCACCTTCACCGCATCAAGGGTCGCCTCTGTGCGCTTCGTCACCTTGATGATGTGAAAGCCGAACTGTGTCTGCACCGGCTGGCTGAGCTCGTCGATCTTCAAGGTGTTGGCGGCGTTGGCGAACTCGGCCACGAACTGCGCCGGGTCACCGCAGGAGAGCGACCCGCCGGTGTCCTTGGAACCTGGGTCCTTCGACACCGCTTTGGCCACGGCCGCGAAGTCCTCTCCGCTGACGATGCGGGCGCGAGCTGCGTCGGCCTCGGCGAGGGTCGGGACGAGGATGTGGCTGATGCAGGTCGCACCCGGGTACTTGGCCTTGTTCTTCGCGAAGTACTCAGCTGCGCTCGGGAGCTTCTTCTTCTCCGACGCGAGTAGCGCGGCGAACTCTTTCGACGAACGCTCGGCCCGGGCCTGGAAGCTCTTCGGGAGCTTCTGGAATAGCGACTCGCCGCCGTAGTCCGCAACCAGGGTCTTGCGGGCGGAAGCGTCGAGCGGGGTGAGGGTCACCTTGCGGGAGACCGCCTCGGCGTGGACGACTTCGCTCACGAGACGCGTGTTGAGCATGAAGGCAACGAACTCGGCGTTGAACGACTCCTTCGACGCCTTGGTCTTCCCGTAGAGCCGCCCCTCCATCGCGGTCTTGTCCGCAGCTGTCTTCTGCCGCGCCAGTTGGTTGTCGGCGAAGCCCCGGAGCTCGTCGTCCAGGGTCGATCGACTCACCTTCACGCCGTTGATGTCGAGTGCCGCGTTCGAGGTCGTCGCACAGGCGGACAATCCGGCGGACATGCCCAGCGCAGCGACGGGGAGGGCGATGAGGGCGAGGAGTCGGTGCTTCACGGGTCATGAGGATACCGGCCCTCTCGATCCTCTCCGGCGGGCCTTCCGCCGCGCTAACGGGTCGGATGTCTCAAGACGACCACGGAGCGTGCCGATACGAGGGTTCAACCCGTCTCCCGTCTCCCGACAAGGACCGCGTGCCCGACCCCTCTTCGCCGAATCCTCAGACCCCCGTGGCTCGGCTACGACCGCAGGAGCGGGTGCTGGCGGAATGCCTCCGGTTGATCGGTCGCCAGCTGCGCCGCAGCTGCCTCGTGACCATGCCGGCCGCGCTCGCCCTGGCCGGTGGGCTCTACGGCCATGTCACGCTGACGATGCTCGTGTTGTGGGTGGGACTCGTGCTCGGCGCGACGGCGATCCTCGTCTTCGTAGCCGGCTTTGACATCGCACTCGATACGTCCGCGGCCATCGAGAACCGGCGCAACGAGGTCGTGACCGTGGCCGGTCTGGTCGGTATGGCGTGGGGATGTGCGCCGCTGATCGTGTTCCCCAAGGATGCAGCCCGGCAGCTGCTCCTCACGCTCGTGCTCATCGGCATGCTCGGCAGCATCAGCTTCGGCACACTGCTGCTGCGCCCTGCGTTCGCGGCGCTTTCGACGCCGATTGTGGCCGCCCTGGTTGTGCGGCTCGCGCTCATCGGCGACGGCATCCACATGGCGGCAGTCGCCGCCGTGATCGTTTCCACCGGTGCCCTGTTGCTCCATACCCTCGAAGCCAGTTCGACCTCCACCACGCTGGTGCGCAACCGCATCGAGAACGACCTGCTGCTCAAACGTCTCATGAAGTTCCAGGAGCTCGTCGTCGCCCACGAGTCCGAACTCGACCGTCTGTACGCCGAGATGGGCGAGCAGCAGCAGCGTGACGAGCTGACCGGAGCCTTCAACCGCCGGCAATTCATGCAGGTGATCGCAGGCGGCTGCCACCGCGCCTCGGAGGGTTACGACCCGTTCACCGTCGTTCTGCTCGAGATTGACGAGTTCTCCCGCATCACGGAGATGTACGGCAACGACGTAGGTGACGAGCTCATCCGGAAAGTCGCGGCGATCATCCAAGCCGGCCTCCGCACCGACGACTGCTTCGCCCGCACCGGCGGCGCTCAGTTCGGCATGCTGCTCGAGAACGCGCTCACCGAAGGAGCGATGATCTGCGTGGAGCGCATCCGTCGCAAGCTGGCCTCGACGCCTCTCGATGCGGGGGAGCCGATCCTCGTGTCGACGTCGATGGGCCTCATCACCTGGGATGCCCGCATCGGGGCCAGGGAGATGGTCGTGCATGCCGACGAGGCGCTCCAGACGGCGCGACGGGGTGGGAAGAACCGCATCGAGGTATGGGGCGACGATGCCCGCACCCGTGGCCTGTTGGCGATGTAGATCGCCCTCGAACTTCGACGGGTTCTGGGCCGTGACGGTGCAGAACCAGTCAAAGTTCGTCCAGGCCTCCTGCAGGTCAGCCCTTCGGGTACAACTCCCCCAGGAACACCAGCAGGGTCTCGATCACGTCCGTCTTCGGCTTGATCGGCATCACGATGAGGCTCTCCTTCTGCTTGTAGATCGCGGTCCGGAACAGCCGCTGCAGGCGGATCTCCTGGCTCGTCTTCAGGTCCACCGGCGACATCCGTGCGGACATCGCGCCGGGCATCATCCCGCCGGCCGACCCGCCCAGCTTCGTGACCGTCACATCGCGCAGACCGATGCGTACGCATTCTGCGCGCAGGCGGGCCACATCGAGCAATGCCTTGGCCCGGTCGGGGATTGGGCCGTATCGGTCGAGCCACTCGTTCTCCACGTCATCGACGTCGGCCATGCTCGTCACCACTGCGAGACGACGGTAGGCGTCGAGCCGGAGCGGCTCCTTGGCGATGTAGTCGGCTGGGATGTTGGCGTCGACCGGCACCTCGATCCTGATCTCGGCCGGCTCCTTCGGCGTCTCCCCCTTCAACTCTCCGACGGCTTCGATCACCATCTGGCTGTACAGGTCATACCCGACGGCCGAGATGTGGCCCGACTGATCGCCGCCGAGGATGTTGCCGGCACCGCGGATCTCGAGGTCGCGCATGGCGATCTTGAAGCCCGAGCCGAGCTCGGTGTGCTCGCCGATCGTCTTCAGCCGCTCGTAGGCCTCTTCGGACAGCGATACATCCGGCGGATAGAACAAGTACGCATACGCTCGCTGCCCGGACCGGCCCACGCGCCCACGTAGCTGATGGAGCTGACCGAGCCCCAGGCGATCCGCTCGGTCAACGACCAATGTATTGACAGTCGGCATGTCAATACCCGTCTCGATGATGGTGGT
>JAYTFI010000065.1:0-2211 GCA_043734485.1 Acidimicrobiales bacterium
CTGCGATGGACGTCCGCTCGCGTTCGTCGATCGGCCGGCGGGCGGCGACCTGACCGCGAACGACAACTCGCCGCTCGTCCGTCATTCAGCAGCCTTCGCCGTCAGCGAGATCCGTGCTCGGTTCACTCGCCGTGAACGAAGGGTCCACCACCTTCCACGCGCCGGCGACCTTCTGAAGAACAATGCGCGCATAGCTTGTCGAGGGACTTTTCGAGGCGTTCGTAGAGTCGCTCTCGAGCCGGTAGGTCATGACGGCGCGAGAGGGGCATCCGGTCTTCGACGAGACGTACCGGCCGATGTTCGACACCTTGGCGCCGCCGAAGTCGGCATGGTCGCTCTCGACACCGGTGGCGAAGTCGAGCTTCGAATTCTTCTCGCGGTACGCACCGGCCGTGCGTGCGTAGGCCGCGTCGACGTCACCTGCAACGACTTCGTTCACGAAGGCGTGCGCCTCCTTCTCTGCACCGGCGGTCGATTTGAACACCCAGATGCCGAGCGCGGTGAACAGCACGATGATGACGGCGAAGGCGATGAGGATCTTGCGCAGGCAGCCGCGCTTCTTCCTCGGCGACGGCCCGGTCATCCCCGCGATCACGGAGCCGACGGGTCCACCGGCGTTTGGGACGTTGAACGTCTTCGAGCCGCCACCACCGACCGGTCCGGCCGGATGCAAGGTGAGGTCCAGCCACGGCGGCGACGGCGAATCATCCGAGTCCGGTGCCGGCCCCCGCTGCGGCGCATCCCAGCTGGGCGGGATGAACGTGCCGGGCTCGTCGGGTGCCGCCCACCCGGAGTTCTGGTCGTCGTTGCTCATGCGATCCTCCGGGTCGTCCGCACCCGGCACGGGCCCGGGCAGCCTCATCCGTCAATGCGGTCCAGTCAACAACCGTCGTCGACGGAACGCTCGGCGAGTGCGCGATTGCGCGGCGTCGGGCCATCCGGTGAATACTGCGGGTTCCTGCGCCCTCGCGGCGCGCTTCACGGGGGTGGACAGATGACCGACCGGACCGACCGCCATGACCTGCTCATCCGGGGAGGTTCGGTGCTCGACGGCACCGGCGCCCCGGCCCGCACCGCCGACGTCGCAATTGCCGACGGGCGCATCGTGGCGATTGGTGACGACCTCGGCCCCTCCGCCCGCACGATCGACGCCGACGGCGCCATCGTCACGCCCGGCTTCGTCGACATCCACGCCCACTACGACGGCCAAGTCGCCTGGGACACACAGCTCAGCCCGTCGTCCTGGCACGGTGTCACCACCACGATCATGGGCAACTGCGGCGTCGGCTTCGCACCCGTGCGCGAGTCCGACCACAACGCGCTCATCGAGCTGATGGAAGGCGTCGAGGACATCCCCGGAACGGCGCTCCACGAAGGCATCCCGTGGGGATGGGAGTCGTTCTCCGACTACCTCGACGCCATCGACCGCAACTTCGACATCGATGTCGGTGCGCAGGTGCCGCACGGCGCCGTCCGCCTGTACGTGATGGGCCAACGCGGCGCCGACCGTGAAATGGCCACGCCAGACGACATCATCCGCATGGGCGAGGCCGTCGCCGCCGGTGTGCGCGCCGGCGCGTTCGGGTTCACCACATCGCGCACGAAGAACCACCGCACGATCAAGGGCGCCTACACCCCGAGCCTCACTGCCGAAGCTGAGGAGCTCATCGGCATCGCCGCGGCGATGGGAGCGACCGGCAAGGGCGTGCTCGAAGTAGTGAGCGACTTCGACGATCTCGAACACGAGTTCGGCACGTTGCGGGCGATGGCCGAGGCATCCGGCCGCCCGCTGTCGGTTTCGATCGCCCAGGCCGACGGCCGCCCCGACACACCGGCCCGGCTGCTGAAACTGCTCGAGCAGGCGAATGCCGACGGGCTGCACATGACCGGCCAGGTGCCGGCACGGGCCATCGGCATCATGCTGGGCCTCGAGCTCACGCTGAACCCGTTCAAGCGCAGTCCAACCGCACGCTCGCTGGAGGACCTGCGGCTGGCCGAGCGTGTCGCCCGCCTCCGCGATCCGGACACCAAAGCGCGCATACTTTCCGACAACCCCGAGGCCGGGCGCGGCGCGGCAGCACCGCGCTTCGAGCGCATGTTCCTGCTCGGCGACCCGCCGAACTACGAGCCGTCGCCGGACCAGAGCATCGCCGCCATGGCCGCACGTTTGGGGCGCGACCCTGACGACCTCGCCTACGACCTCCTACTGGA
>JAYTFI010000066.1:0-2065 GCA_043734485.1 Acidimicrobiales bacterium
ACTGTGGACGGGGTTGCAGGCCGCAACGGGCGATCTGCTCGTCTTCTGCGACGCCGACCTCGAGAGCTTCTCGTTTCGCTACGTCACGCGGCTGGTGGCACCGCTCCTGCTCGATCCCGCGCTCGCGTTCGTGAAGGGCTTCTACGACCGACACGAGGACGCAACCGGCGCCGGCGGTGGGCGCACCACCGAGTTGTCCGCCCGCCCGCTGCTGACGCTGCTGTTTCCCGAGCTGGCGTTCCTCCGCCAACCACTCAGCGGGGAATTTGCGGGTCGTAGCGACGTGCTCCGCGAGGTCCCGTTCATCGAGGGCTACGGCGTCGAGGTCGGCCTGCTGGTCGACATCCTGCGGCTCTGCGGAGCCGACGCCATCGCGCAGGTCGACCTGGGACTGAAGCTGCACCGCCACCGCTCGCTGGCCGAGCTCTCGGTGCAGGCCACCGAGATCGCCGCGGTGCTCTTGGAGCGGGCCGGCGCGTGGAGCCCGGGGCCGACCGGGATTGTCGTGAACTACGGCGGCGACTCGCCGATGGCCGTCCCGTTCGGGGAGAGGCCGCCGATCCGCACGGTGCTCGGCTTCGAGCCGGTTCGCGAACGCTGAGGCCGCCGTAGTTCGCTGCCGCCGCCGCCAGCCGCGAACATAGGGGAATGGCCGCTTCCGCTCTCGACACCGAATCCCTCGCTTCCGACACCGATCGCTCGCGCGTCGAAGCCGCGATCGCCTCGCTCCTCGCCGCGCACGACCCGAAATCGACGCCGAATCGGGAGTTCCGGGGCGCCCGATACGACGCCGGCCTGGCGTGGGTGCACTTCCCCGTTGGTTTCGGTGGACTCGGTGCCCGCCCCGATCTGAACCGCACCGTCGAGGAGCAGCTCCGCAAAGCCGGCGCCGCGCCGCAGGATCCGTCGACGTTCTTCATCGCCCTTGCCGGCCCGACCATCGTCACCCACGGGACCGATGAGCAGAAGAACCGGTTCCTGCGTCCGATGTTCACCGGCGAGGAGAGGTGGTGTCAGCTGTTCAGCGAGCCGGGCGCGGGCTCCGACTTCGCCGGCCTCGGTACCAAGGCTGTGCGCGACGGCGACGAGTGGATCGTCAACGGCCAGAAGGTCTGGAACACCCTCGCCCACCTCGGCGACTGGGGCATGCTCGTCACCCGTACCGACCCCGAGCAGCCCAAGCACAAAGGCATGACCTACTTCGCGCTCGACATGCATTCGGCCGGGGTCGAAGTGCGGCCTCTCCGCCAGATCACCGGCGAGGCCGAGTTCAACGAGGTCTACATGACCGACGCCCGCGTGCCTGACGCCAACCGGATCGGGGCCGTCGGCGAGGGGTGGCGCGTGTCGCTCACCACGCTCATGAACGAGCGCTCGGCCATCGGTGGCGGCGGCGGGTCCCGTCGCGGCGGGGGCCCGATCGACGAGGCCGTGAAGATCTGGAAGTCGCTCCCGGACGACCGCAAGGACGCGGCACGCCGCGATGAGCTGATGAAGCTGTGGTCCGTGTCGGAGGCGTTCCGTTTCACGAACGCCCGTGCGTCGCAGAACGCGAAGGCCGGGAACCCCGGACCTGAAGGCTCCATCGCCAAGCTTGCGCTGTCGAACTTCAACAAGCAGGTGTTCGAGTTCTGCATGAACCTGCTCGGTGCCGACGCCATGATCGGCTTCGACTACACGTTCCGCCGCCCCGAGCAGCTTTCCGTCGACGGCGTGGAGCACGGCGTCCGCCATGCGTTCCTGCGGGCCCGCGCCAACTCGATCGAGGGCGGCACTTCCGAAATCATGAAGAACATCTTGGGGGAGCAGGTGCTCGGCCTCCCGGGCGAGCCGCGCGTCGACAAGGAGATCGCGTGGAGCAAGGTGCTGCGCAGCTGATGCGGTGGACAGCGGTAGGGCGAAGGGCGAGGATGGCCGGGTGAGGACGTGGGCAGATCTCGGAGCCTTCGATGCGTTCATCGCCGATGAGGGCATCGTCGAGGCGGGCGACGACATGCCGGCCGCATATCGCACCGAGGTGTTCCGCTTCATCGAGATGCACGCCAACTCCGAACTGTTCGGTGGC
>JAYTFI010000067.1:0-3544 GCA_043734485.1 Acidimicrobiales bacterium
GCTCGGTGCGACGTTGTTGCCGGTACGCCACGACCTTCCGCCGTGGGAATTCGAACGGCTGCTGAAAATGGCCGAGCCGCGCCTACTGGTGGCTGACGCCGGCGAACTCAAGGCAGGATGCCCGGTCCTGTCCCGGGCAGATCTGGCTGCCACGACGAGGCACCGCATTGAACCGCTACCGGACCATGTTTCGGAGTGCGTGAATCTCATCGCCTCGTCGGGATCGACTGGTCGACCGAAGTTGATTGTCGTGCCGGCGCGAGGTGTGGTTGGCGGTGATGCCCAAACTGGGAGGACGCGCGGCGACGCGGGAGCCACCGTGTTGGTCGCGTCGCCGCTGTATCACGTCAACGGGTTCAGCTTCGCTGCGCCGACGTTGCTCGAAGGCGGTCGGGCGATCGTGATGGAGAAGTTCGACGCTGCGTTGGCCGTTGATCTCATCGAGCGTCACAACGTCACGCTCACGGTGATGGTGCCGACGATGCTGCAACGCATTGCCCGGCTGGACGGCCTCACACCCGATCGATTCCGGAGCATCCAGCGGGTTGTCTACGGTGGAGCCAAGGTGCCCGAGTGGGTCGTGGATCGCTGGCTCGAACTCGTCGAGCCGACGGCCTTCGTCCTCGTGTACGGATCCAGCGAACGCGTCGGCACAGCAATGATGACCGGCACGGAATGGCCCGAACATCGAGGGTCGACCGGGCGTCCACGCGACGTCGAACTGAGTATTCGCGATCGTGACGGAACGCCCGTCCCGCAAGGCACCGTCGGTGAGATCCACATGAGACCGTTGGAACCCCGCGTCATGTTCCGCTACATCGGAGCGGACACCCCGGAGCCGACCCAGGACGGCTTCTACACCCTCGGTGATCTCGGCTCGGTCGATGAGGCCGGATACCTCTACGTCGCCGATCGCCGTTCCGACATGATCATCACGGGTGGCGCCAATGTGTTTCCGGCCGAGGTCGAGGCTGCATTGAGCGAGCATCCAGGCATCGTCGATCAGGTGGTGGTCGCAGTACCCGATGCAGAGTGGGGACATCGGGTGCATGCCATCGTGCAGCCAGCCAGCGCCGCTCAACCTCCGTCGATCGACGAACTCCGCACGTTCTGCCGAGAACGACTCGCCGCCTACAAAGTTCCGAAGTCGTTCGAAATCGTGCCGCTTCTTCCGCGCTCGGAAGCCGGGAAGCTGAACCGCAATGCGCTCGGAGAGATCGTGGCTCAACAGTCGTCCTCCCCAGGCTACGAGTAGCACGAGGACCTCACGGATCACTACCCAGCAACGCTTGCTGCTGTCGGCATTTGGATTTCTCTTCGTCCTGAATCGCTGACTTCATCACGTTCTGGGCGACGCCGAAGGGGTGGCGAGCATCGACCTGACTCGCCTGAGCTCGTTGCGCGAACGTCGAAATCGCAATGCGCACGATGGAGCAGATCGGCAGTGTCACCTGTGCGCTCTCTCGCGAGTTTTCGCGACTTTCGCGCCACAACGACGCCGGCCCGCCGGGCGACGACCCCCGGCACTCCACACCGCGCTCGTCGCGACGCGCGACCCACCGTCCTTATTCAGTGTTTCACAGAAACTCTGAATAAGCGCGGGTAGGGTTCAGCCATGGAAGAGTCACGACGCCCGGAAGGGGCTCCTACGGGACGACGGTCTGCTCGATCGGAGCCCGTAGCGACCTCAAGCGGCACCCGTTCCGATCCTGCCACCTCGACGATCTGGCCGCCGGTCGAGTACGAGGACCATGAGTGGGTCGGTTCGATCGATGTGCCTCGTCGCTGGAGTTCGACCTTCTCTGGCCCGTACCGGTCGGCCGTCGTTGCTGAGATCGCGGGGCTGAGTCCCGTGCTGCCGGCGGCGACCGCGGCACTGGCGGACGAGGCCAATGCCGAGCTTGCACGCTTCGACGCCGAGATGGGATCCGAGATCGCTCCATTCGGCGCGATCCTGTTGCGCTCGGAGTCGGCCGCTTCGTCTCGTATCGAGAACCTGACCGCTTCGGCGCAATCGATCGCGCTCGCCGAGCTGGGCGACACGTCCAAGCGCAACGCCGCCGAGATCGTCGCCAACACGAACGCGATGACCGCGGCGATCGCACTCGCAGACCGACTCGATGCCACTGCGATCCTCGCGATGCACGCCGCCCTGCTCGACGACCACGATCCGATGATCGCCGGAAAGTGGCGCACCGCGCAGGTGTGGATCGGATCGAGCAGCTATGGACCCCATACCGCGAGTTTCGTCCCGCCGCACCACACGCGGGTCGCGGCCGCGATCGACGACCTCGTGCGGTTCATGCGGCGAGACGACCTGGCGGTGCTGCCACAGGCGGCGCTCGCCCATGCCCAGTTCGAGACAATCCACCCGTTCCCGGACGGCAACGGCCGAACCGGGCGCGCCCTCGTGCACTGCTTACTGCGCGGCAAGCGCCTCACCCGCCAAGTCACCGTCCCGGTGTCGGCCGGCCTGCTGACCGACACAGATAGCTACTTCGACGCCCTCACCGCCTACCGCGACGGAGACATCCAACCGATCGTGGAGCGCTTCGCGGAGGCCAGCTTCGACAGTGTCGTCAACGGGCGTCAGCTCGTCGCCGAGCTGCGCGCCATCCGCGACGCATGGAGCGACTCGATCACCAGCCGACGCCAGGCGATCGTCTGGCGAGCACTCGACGTCGTCCTCCAACATCCGGTGCTCGACAACGCGCTCGTGAAGCGCGAGCTCGATGTTTCGGCGATGGGAGCGCAAGCCGCGATCACCGAGCTCGTCGAAGTCGGGGCGCTGCAAGAGATCACCGGTGGCCGGCGGAACCGGCGATATGCCTCGGCCGCGGTGCTCGCAGCGCTCGACGCGTTCGCTGAACGCGCTGGGCGCCGGGGGCCATGACCGCGCGAGATCGTCGTCGACCCGGTCGCCAACTGGTGACCTGTTGCGTTGCGGAGCATGTACGTCGAGGCTGAGCGGCGACGCAGCGGCATCGCCCACCGCATGACCGAGCGTGTCGTGGGCTCGTGACGATGGGTGTGTGGAGGCTTTCGTCGACAGCTGCGTCGCCAACGAGGCAGCGCAACGGTTCTATGAGCGACAAGGCTCCGCCGGCGACTTCGATGGTGGCCGGGAACGCCGGCGCCGCTTCGATCTGCGGCTCGTCGAACGACTCCCCCTTCGCCCCGAACGCGCGTTGGTGTCCACGAACATGAGGAAACGTGAGCGTCCTGCGCTGCGTTCAATATTCGAGCTCGCCTCGAGCAGCGCAGCGATGGCCTTGTCGGTGTTGGTGCGGCGCCGTGACCTCTCGTTGACAAGGGCTTCGATGTTGGCGACGCTGATCCTTCGATGGGTGGAGTCGGGCTTACGTGTGTGCGCCAGTCGGCCGGTTGCGATGAGTCGGTCGACGTGCTGGCGCGTCGGCCGGGCGGGTGTTCGATGGGCGCTCGGCACGGAACTCGTTCCGCGGAGTACGCAAACTCGGCAGTGGTGCGGTTAGCGAAGCCGGTTGCGCCGGCCTTCGAGTGGGATCGGGTCTGCCGCGGCGAC
>JAYTFI010000068.1:0-2026 GCA_043734485.1 Acidimicrobiales bacterium
ACACTACCCGATCATTGGTATGTGTCAACTGTTTAACCTGCTCAAATGTCGATAGAGTCAAAGCGTGTCCGGGCAATCGCCGAAGAAGAGCAACGACGACGAGCTCCTGGACCAGATCTGGACCCGGATGTCGGGGCTTTTCGTCGAGAAGCGCGACGCGTTCTTTACGCTGCTGCGCCAGCATCAGCTGACGCCACCGCATGGGTTCGCGCTCACGATGCTCGCCGACGGACCGATCCGTATGCGGGAATTGGCCGACCAGATGAACTGCGACGCGTCCTACATCACGGCCATCGTCGACCGGCTTGAGGACGCCGACCTCGTTGAGCGCCGGCCGAGCTCGACCGACCGGCGGGTGAAGGACGTTGCCCTCACCGACATTGGAAGGAAGGCCGCGGCCAGCCTGACCAAGGCGATGACCGCACCGCCTGTGATCCTCAAACGCCTCTCCCGGTCTGACCGGTCGGCGCTGTTGAGGATCCTCACCACCATCGTCGCCGACGAGCCCCACAACCTCAATCCGTTCGGTCCGGTCCATCGGCCCTGATGACCGCGGATCTGGCTGCCG
The DNA here is from genome assembly GCA_043734485.1 of Acidimicrobiales bacterium. Lineage (GTDB taxonomy): Bacteria > Actinomycetota > Acidimicrobiia > Acidimicrobiales > JANYDT01 > JAYUDQ01. The sequence continues at coordinate 569 of JAYTFI010000068.1, forward strand.
CGCGTCGGCTCGGCGTCAACGTGTCTGCGCTGCTCCGAGAAGCGCTGGGGACCCGGTTGCGCGAAGAAGTTCTCGACCAGGAGGTCGAGGCTTACTCGAGGGCCTTCTCCAACTGGAATGAAGGCGACTGGGACCACTTGTCCGCGGAGGGACTCGTTGCCGACGAGGACGATTGAAAAGGGGTCAGGTCTTCCTGGCTGACGTTGAGCCTGTTCGCGGATCCGAAGCCGACAAGGCCCGACCGGTGATCCTGGTTGGCAACGCGGCATCCATCATTGCCGCGGAACGGCTTGGGCGCGGCGTGGTCACGATTCTGCCCTGTACGTCGAACACGGACGTGCACGGCGTTATGCACGTCGCCATGCACGGCGCCATGCACGTCGCCTTGCGGCCCACCAGACTCAACGGGCTGCGTGTTCCCTCAAAGGCACAAGCCGAGCAGATTCGCTCGATCGACGTCGCTCGCCTGCTCCGGCCACTCGGCAAGCTCGGTGGCCCGGATCTTGACGCCGTCGATGCCGCGCTGCGGTACCACTTGGCGCTGTAGCACCAAGAGACTTCCAGTCGGTCAGCTCCAGGCCAGCGCGAGCCCGAGGACGAGCAAGCCCTGTCCGGACGAAGGGGACTACGGCGGGCTCGGCGTCGGGGTTCATGGCGTCGGGGTTCATGGCGTCGGGTGATTGTGGCATCGGTCTCGGTGGCCGCGCCGAGGATCCGGCCAAAGTCGGTGCTGAACCGTGTCGATGCTGGAACGGTCAGGGTATGTATGTGTACGTATTACTTCTCGCACGTGAGCCGCCCGGTCGCGATCGCCACACCGACGGCCGCAAGCCACGCGTCACCGACCGTCAGCCCGATCCGCTGGAACAGCCCGTGTGACGGGCCGGCAACCGTTGCCGCCAGGCAAAGGGCCGACAGGGCTCCGGCGGCGCGAGAGGCCGACGCCGCGCCTGTCGCGCCGTGTCGGGACAGAGGTGCGGCGGCCAGCAGTGGCACCGCCGTGATCGACACGTAGCCGAGCGTTGCCGCGGCGCCGTGTGCAACGTCGATCGCGTGGGAGATGTCGAGCGGCAGCGCGGCGACGCCGAGGGTGGCTACGCCGCTGATGAGGGCCGACTTCCACGCCGGCCCGCCGAGGACGTCGCGGAGGGCGAACGCAAACGCGGGGACACCGAGGCCGAAGGCGACGAATCCGGCCGTCATGAGCGGTCTCGTATCGGCGCCCGAAGCGGCGAGGCGGCTGATGGCGTCGTCGACGATGGAGTAGCCAGACGTCGAGAGCGAGCCGATCAGCCACGCGCCGACGAAGACGGTAGGTCCGATGACGCCGCCGAGTGCGAGGCGTCTGATTGGGGACGGGTCGGCAGCGGTCGGCACGCAGGGGATGGTCCCACGGCGGACCTGGTCCTGGGGCCACCGCTGCGCGGCCGTACCCCCGGGGTGGCAATCCGCCCTTGC
>JAYTFI010000069.1:0-1706 GCA_043734485.1 Acidimicrobiales bacterium
CCTGCTCGCACAGCTCGAGGCTTGCGGACCGATCGGCGAGCTCGACTCGCGCGCCCACCACCTCGATGCCGTCGAGCGACCCGAGGTCGAGCTCGATACGGACCGCATCCACCGTCTGTCGGACCGAAAGCCGTTCGACCGAGATGGCCCGCTTTCGGACGATGCGCACCGGCCGCCAAGGCCCCACGACGGTGACTGGGGGCGACCAGCTCGGGATGCGGCCGAGGAGCGTCGTACGGACCGATCGCAGGCGCTGATCGGTGACGAGCTTCGTCTTCCAACGCGCCCTCGGCTGCTTGTGGGCGCCCAGCCAGGTGAGCAGCGATCGGCAGCGGATCTCGAGCACATTCGCGGCGAGGACCGATGCCGTGACGTCGATGGTGATCGGTTCGAACATGCTCCTTGCCGTCGCCACCTCTACGCCGTTCCAGAGCACCTCGCTGATGGTGGCGATTCCGTCGAGCTCCAACAACACGCGTTCGCCACCGGCAACCGGCACGAGCGCGACCGTGCAGCGAAATGCATGGTCGTCGACATCGAAGTCGGTCGGGGCAACGTCGTCGAGCGACCAGGTGCCCAATCGTCGCCTGGCACCGGCCGCAGTCGTCCTCGCGCCGATGGGGGTCCACTCGGCGTCCGTCGCCGTCGTGGCTCCCGGCGATGCGAGCGTGGCGTACTCCCAGCCGTCGTCGAGCTCGATGACGTCGTGGCTGCTGACCCCGCGCCGACTTGGCACGGACACCGGTGGCGACATCAGCGCAGGGTGTTGCGGAGATGGCCGATGCCCTCATCCCACGCGTCGGCGAGGGTGGTCAGCTGCGGTGTGGCGTCGAGCGGCTTCCCGGCCAGCGCGGCCCGGGCGGTGCGGAACTGCAGCGTCTTCGCGGTCGTCGAGATGGCCGCGAACGCAGTGATGGCGGGGTTCAGGTCGGGCAGTGGCACGCCGGCCGCCGTGAGCCATTCCAGATGGGCTGCGGCGAGCGAGAATGCGGCACCGAACTGCCGGAACGAGGCGAATGCATAGGCGTGATACGCCGACCCGCCTCCGGCGCGCAACGCCTCGATTTCTCTGTCGAAGCGTGTGGCGTAGCGGATGAACGGGTTGACCGCCGGGGCCCGGCCCACGTGTGCTCGCAGCAGATCGAGCGAACGCATCGCCAGCTCCGCACCCTCTCGCGATTTGCGCGTTCCGGTCTTGGCCACCTCGATGAACGGCGGCAGGTGCCACACGTCGAACTGCTCCTGGTCGAGACGGAACAGCCCGGCGAAGTCGTCGCCGCCCAGCGCATGGAACGACTGGTTGTGGAAGTACCCGAGCGTCCGGGCATCGGTATCGATCTGTACGACCGCGATCGTCGTCTTCGTGTGACCACTCCGGTACGTCGTGCCGTGGGTATCGGGAAGGAACCAGGCGTCGACTTCGATCAGCACGGGGCGGCCGGCCACGACCTCGTTCGCGGTCTGCTCGATGACCGACGACCATGGGTTCAGCTCGATGACGGTTATGCCGTAGAGGTCGGCCAGCTCGTCGTGGGGAAACTTGAAGAACGTCCACTGGTCCGCTTCGAGGTCGATCCCGACGGTGAAGCCGAGCCCCGCGAGCGGCTCGTGGCCGAGCCCGTGCAACAGCTCGATCCATACGTCCACATAGCAGTTCGTCTCGGCCCAATCCCGTTCGCCGATATGCGTCGCATGGGGGACGTAGG
>JAYTFI010000070.1:0-2473 GCA_043734485.1 Acidimicrobiales bacterium
TCGGCGGCCTCGACCGATCGCTGCTGTAGGAACAGGGCGCCGCCGAGCCACCAGCGAACGCGGGCGCGCTGACCGGGCTCGGTGGGAAGTGTCAGCAGCTCGCGCCCGAGCAACTCCGCTTCGATGACCATCCCGCTGTTGGCGGTCGCCTCGAGGTCGGCGACCGCGAGCTCGATCCATTCCGGATCACTCGGGGCGAGCGTACGCCGGGCCCGTTCGAGCAGTTCGTGCGCCACGGCTGGGGAGCGACCCATGGCATCGTCGGCCGCGCGCCGCAGCCAGCAACGCAAGGCTGTTTCGTCCTCGTCGCCGACCGCCTCCAGGTGTGACGCGATAGACGCCGCTGGTGCCTCCCGGGCCATCAATGCGTTTGCCGCCTCACGGTGCAGGGCCGCTCGCACGACAGCCGGCATGGACGCCGCGACCGCGGATCGGACCAGCGCGTGGCGGAACGCGAGATCGGGCCCGTTGGGCGACAGCAGACCGGCCCGGACACCGTCTTCGACCGCGGAGAGCAGCCGCGCCGCCGGCCGGCCGATGATCCGGCTCACGTCGGCCAGCGACGACGTGTCGCCGAGCACGGCGGCCGCTCGGAGGACTTCGACGGTGAGCGGGGCGAGGCGGTCCATTCCCCGGGTGATCCCGGCCGTGAACGTCGCCGGCACGAACCCGGCCGGCACGTCGACCGATCCGTCGACGGCGACCGCCAGCTCGTCGGTAGTCAGCCCACGTACGAGTTGGTCGAGGAGGAGCGGGTTCCCACCCGTTCCTGCGACGAGATCGATCAAGTTCGGTCCGATCGTGCGCTGCAGCCGCTCGGTGACCATTGTGTGGCGCTCGAGGGCGTCGAACGGCGACAGGCGGACCGTGGTCCAAGCCGCGTTGGCGAGCGCGGACCACTCCCGCTCCGTCGGGTTGGGGCGTCCCGCCACAGCGACGAGGAGCCGGTAACCCTCGACCCGCCGGGCGATGCTGCGCAGTGCCAGCAGCGTCGAGGCGTCCGCCCAGTGGACGTCGTCGAGCACGAGCAGGACCGGGCCGGCCAGAGAGAGCTGCTCGACGAGTGAGCACAGGCCGTCGATTACTTGATGGCGGAGGTCCGGGACGGCCGCGATGACGAGCGGCGTGGCCAGGTCCGGGGTGGCGCGGAGCATGCCGAGGACTGCGGCGTGCAGCTCGGGCGCGTCCGGCGTGTCGGCGAGGGCATCGAGAAGCGGCCCGAACGGTCGGGTCCGCTCGAACTCGTCGGCCGTGCCGCGCATGCATCGGAACCCCGCCTCGACACTGCGCTCGCGGAGCGCGGCGAGGAGGGTCGACTTCCCGATTCCGGCCTCGCCCTCGATGGTGAGCAGTGTCGTCGTGCCGGTCGCGGCACGCGATAGCGCATCGTCGAGCAGCAGACGTTCGCTTGCCCGCCCGACCATCACCCGGAACACGCTAGGACTATTGGTCGATTTCGACCAGTTCGTTGCCGCGGGTGGGCGCACGCGTGCCCGTTGGTGCGCGAGCCCTGGTTCGCGGCATGCTCCGAGCACAGAACGACCGGACGAGATGCGCCGGCCAGGAACAACAGGGAGAACGACCACATGGGACAGCTCGAAGGACGCGTTGCCATCATCACCGGTGCAGGGCGGGGCATCGGCCGCGAGCATGCGCTGCTGTTCGCATCGGAAGGCGCGAAGGTCGTCGTGAACGATCTCGGCGGCGCGGCCGACGGCAGCGGCGACGACCGCACGCCGGCCGAGCAGGTCGTGGCCGAGATCACCGCCATGGGTGGCGAGGCGATCGCCAACGCCGACAACGTCGCGGACTGGGAGGGTGGTCAGCGATTGATCAACTCGGCCATCGAGGCCTTCGGCGACCTGCATATCCTCGTGAACAATGCCGGCATCCTGCGTGACCGGGTGCTGATCAACATGACGGAAGGGGAGTGGGATGCGGTCATAAACGTGCATCTGAAGGGCCACTTCGTGCCGACCCGTTTCGCCGCCTCCTACTGGCGCGAGCAGACCAAGGCCGGCAAGACGGTGAAGGCCTCGGTCATCAACACGTCGTCGACGTCGGGTTTGTTCTCGAACCCCGGTCAGTCGAACTACGGCGCGGCGAAGTCGGGGATTGCCACGTTCACCGAGATCACGGCCAAGGAGCTCATCCGTTATGGCGTGCGCTGCAACGCCATCGCGCCGGCGGCGCGTACCCGCCTCACGCTGGCCACGCCCGGGCTGGGCGAGCGCATCGCCGAGCCGACCGACGCGGCCGTGTTCGACGAGTGGGACCCGGCCAACATCAGCCCGCTCGTGGCCTGGCTCGGCACGGAGGGCTGCACGGCCACGGGCAAGACGTTCTACGTGCAGGGCGGCCGGGTCGGCATCTTCCAGTCGTGGAAGATCGTCGACGAGGTCGACAAGCACGATCGCTGGGATGTCGCTGAGCTCGGACCGGCGCTCGAGCCGCTTCTCAACAAGCCGAAGGC
>JAYTFI010000071.1:0-4477 GCA_043734485.1 Acidimicrobiales bacterium
TTCCCGGCTGATCGACCTCGGATGTGGCAGCGCCGGCCCGTCCACGGCCATGGCCCGCGAGACCGGGTGCAGCGTCGTGGCCATCGACATCAGCCAGGCCCGTCTGGATCGGGTCGACCGAACCGTCTCGATCTCGCCGTTGTGCGCCGATCTGAACCGCGGCGTTCCGCTGCACGGTCCGGCCTTCGACGGCGCGTTGCAGTTCGACAGCATCGTCCAGCTGCTCGACCAGAATCGCCTCGACATGGTCTTCGTCGCAGCTGTGCTTCCGGTCCCTAACGCCGGATGATCACGTCCGACAACGCATCGCCGAGCAGGTTCAGCGAAAGGACGGTGAGTGCGATGCATGCTCCAGGGAACACGGGCATCCACCAGGCCACCCGCAGGAAGCGTTGCGCTTCGCCGGCGAGCTGTCCCCAGCTCACGGTGTTGGGGTCGCCGAGGCCGAGGAAGCCGATGCCGGCTTCGACGAGCAGCGCTTGGGCGACGACGAGCCCGAGGTAGGCGAACGTCGTGGGGACGACGTTCGGCAGGATCTCGTGGGTGAGCACCCGCGGGCGCGACGCACCGAGCGACCTGGCCGAGGTGACGAAGTCGCGTTCGATGAGCGACTGCGTCTCGGCCCGCACGATGCGGGCCAGCGTCGGCCAGCTGGTGAGGCCGAGCAGCAGTGCGAGGCGCATCGTCCCGGCACCGAACATGGCGCTAACGAGGAGGGCCAGGAAGAAGCGGGGAATGATCTGCACGACCTCTGCCGACCGCATCAGCACGTCGTCGATCCACGAGCGCGCCGAGCCGGCGACCAGCCCTACGGTCGTCCCGATGACGAGCACGAACAGGCTCACGACCGTCGCGATCAGCAACGAGCTGCGGGCGCCGTGGATCACCTGCGAGAACAGATCGTGGCCGAGCGCGTCGCTGCCCATCGGGAACGCCTTCGACGGCGATGCGAGCGGTGGGGCGACGGTCGCGAACGGTCGGTTCGGGGCCAGCCACGGCGCAGCCACGCCGATCGAGGCGATGAGCACCGTTCCGATCAGTCCGACGAGCCCCGTGGGGTGCCGTACAAGCCGGGCCAGCGCCGACGCATCCATGGCCGCTTCGGGATCGGGCTTGGGACCAGGATCAGCCATGGCGTCGCAACACGATGCGCGGATCGACACGCGCGCTTACGATCTCGACAACAAGGTTGGCCACGATCACGGTTCCTGCGGTGAGAAGGAACACGCCGAGGACGACGGGGATGTCGCGGCTCTGCATCGCGCTCAACAACAGGCGACCTATCCCCGGCCAGCCGAACACGATCTCGATGACAACTGTCCCGGAGAGGATCTGACCGAGACGGCTGCCGATGATCGCCAGCACCGGAAGAAGTGGCCGACGCAGCGCATGCCGCAGGTACACGGCTCGCTCGGGCAGGCCCTTTGAGCGAGCCATCAGCACGTGCGGGCTCTCCAGTTCGGTCAGCAGCCCGGTGCGCAGCAAGCGGGCAACGGCAGCGACCTCCTGGGCCGCGAGCACGGCGACGGGGAGCGCAAGATGTCGAGCGATGTCGAGCGTCGCCCCCCACCCGGTGCTCACCACTCGGGCATTGGTCATCCCCTGCACCGGGAACCAACCGGTTCGAAGCGCCAGCCAAAGAATCGCCAGCTGTCCAAGCCAGAACGCGGGGGTCGCGAATACAAGGACGGACAGACCGCTCACGAGCACATCGCCGGGCCGTCCCCGGCGAGAGGCGGCAAAGATCCCGGCCGCAACACCCAGGAACGTCGAGACGAGCAGAGCCGTGCCGGTCAGCAGCAGCGTCGCAGGGAGACGCTCGGCGATGAGTGTTCTCACCGGACGTCCCTGCAGGTACGAACGGCCGAGATCGCCATGCAGCAGGCGTGCGATGTAGGACAGAAACTGGCTTCCGATCGGGCGGTCGAGGCCGAACCGCGCCCGGACGTCCGCGTAGTAGTTAGCGTCCCCACCGTCACCGGCTATTGCGGTGACCGGATCTCCGGGCGCGACGTGGATCAGCACGAACGAGAGACTGATCACCGCAAATGCGGTCGGAACCGCCAGGAGCAGGCGGCGAGCTGCGAACCGCAGACCCGCGTGCGTCACCGGAGGTCGCTCGAACCGAGACGCCTACTTCTTGCAGCTCGCGGCTTCTGCGAAGTGTCCCGAATCCGTGACCCCGGTGCACGACGCTCGATACGCCCGCACACCCGTCGTCTCGACGAGCCAGATGTAGGGAAGGTCATTGACGAGAATCTCCTGGATCTTGCGATAGATCACCGAACGGGCGTTGAGATCGTCGCGCGCCGATGCATCCTCGAACAGCTGGGAGACGGCTGCGTTCCGGTAGGCCGACGAGTTGGAGAAGGAAACCGGACCGATCTGCTTGATGTCGTACATACGACGAACACCGATCTCCGGATCAAAACCGTTGCAATAACTGATGACGTTGGTGTCGAAGTCGCGCTTGACGAACACCTTATCCGCGAATGGCGTGGGGTCGAGCGTCTCGAGCTGGACATCGATCCCGACCTCGCCCAGCTGTGACTTAAGGAGCTGACCGTAGGCCGAGAAGTTTCCGAACGACAGAAATCGAAACCTCAACGATGTCCCGTCGGCGACGCCGCGGACGCCGTCAGCGGCACGCGTCCCCGAGCCTGGCCGCTTCCACCCCGCATCGTCGAGCAGACGGGCCGCAGCGCTCCGATCGAACGGGGGCATGGCCAGGTCCTTGGCGTAGGCGAAGGCAATGCCAGTGGCGATCGGCGCAGTTGCCACCTTGCCCTGACCGAACAGGATGCGGTCGAGGAACTGCTTGCGGTCGAGCGACTGGAGGATCGCTTGGCGGGTGCGCTGGTCACCGAAGATCGGCTTGTCGAGATTGAAGCTCATTGTCATGATGCAGTTCGAGCCGCCCGGATTGTTGAGGGTCTCGATCGAGGCCAGGGATTTGTTGGCCTGGATACGCGTGAGATCGGGCCCATTGACGCCATAGACGAAATCGACCTCGCCCGCTTCCAGCGCAATGTCCTGATTCGATGCGTCTGGGATCACCCGCAGGACAACCCCGTCGAGGTACGGGAGGCCGGGCTTGAAGTAGCTCTTGTTCGCGGTCAGACGTAGTTCTGCTCCGGCCTTGTACGACTCGAACTTGAACGGTCCGGTACCGATCGGCTTGAAGTTCGCCGGGTTCGTGGTTGGATCCGTTCCGCGATAGATGTGCGCGGGGAGGATCGGAGCTTCGGTCACGTTGAGCTGCTGCAGGAACGGCGCGTACGGCTTGTAGAAGCGGAAGATCACCGTCAGAGGATCGGGGGTCTCGATCTTGTAGAGCGCATCGCCGACCGAGGCACGGGTGCGGGCGTGGAACTTCGTGAGCACTTCGTCGAACGTGTACTTCACGTCGTCGGAGGTGAACGGCTGCCCGTCATGCCACAGGACACCCTTGCGGAGCTTGAAGGTGTAGTCGCCACTCTTCACCGTCCAACTCTCCGCCAACTCGGGGATGGGGCGCCCCTTCGCATCCAGCTCGACGAGTCCGTTGTACATGAGCTCGGTCGCCGCGTGGGTCGCGCCGCTCGTGGTGATCGCCGGGTTGAGCTGGCCCGGATCGGAGGAGATGGCAGCAACCATCGTGCCGCCTCGGGCGACCGTGGTGGTCGCAGGAGTGGTCGGTGCAGCCGTCGTCGGCGCCTGTGTCGTCGGGGCCGCGGTCGTTACGGTGGTGACCCTGGGCTTGGCTGCCTTCTTCGTGGTTTTCGTGGCCGCGTAGGTTCCCGTTGGCAATGCCACCAACAGTGCCGCGGCCAGCCCGGCGCTGATGATCGCCCGAGGCCCGATGTGCGCCGCCGATGATGCTCGGTACTTCGCCATCGAGGGCTCCTTCGGTCTGACGGGTCGCGGTTCCGACTCGATCGGCGAAGGGTAGCCAGCCGCGATTCTGGCTATATGCATGTCACATTCAGCGCGGGGTCGACTACGCCGACAGCAACTCGTCCATCGCCGTGAACAGCCCGTCGAAGTCGGTCTTCCCGATCGGTGTGAGACCGAGCTCGGCGGCCTCCGATTCCAGCTCCGGGGTGAGATACGCCGAGTACAGCACGATCGCACCGGTATGGCCGGATGCTCGCAGCTTGCGGGCGACCTGGATGCCGGTCATCCCGGGCATCCGGTGGTCGAGCACGACGATCTTCGCAGGATCGTCTCTACACGCGGCGAGCGCGCTCTCCCCGTCGACCGCCTCGGACACGAGCCAGCCGCGCTGCTCGAACAGCACCCAGAGTGTGAGCCGCACATCGGACTCATCATCGACGATCAAGACCTCCTGCGCCGAGGTGCCCGCCGTTTCCTCCACAACGGTCCGGTACCGGTTCAGCAGCTCGCCGAGCGTCCGTCGCTGGTCCACCATGCTGGCGGCCGAACGTCGGAGCACCTCATCGCCCTCCTTGGTCAGCGAGTAACGGCGGCGATCAGG
>JAYTFI010000072.1:0-1853 GCA_043734485.1 Acidimicrobiales bacterium
GTCGGCAGCGTCGCCGAGGTCTCCAAATGGGCGGACTGCGTGATGATTCTGCTGCCGGACACGCTGATCGCCGACTGCTACGACAACGAGGTCGCGCCGAACCTCTCGGCCGGCAACGCGGTCTTCTTCGCCCACGGCCTCAACATCCGCTTCGACCTCGTGAAGCCGGCCGCCGACCTCGACGTCGTGATGGCCGCGCCGAAGGGTCCGGGCCACCTCGTGCGCCGTACCTACACCGAGGGCGGCGGCGTGCCGTGCCTCATCGCCGTCCACCAGGACGCCACCGGCGGCGCCCGTGCGCTCGCCCTCAGCTACGCCTACGCCATCGGCGGCACCCGCGCCGGCGTGATCGAGACGACGTTCCCCGAGGAGACCGAGACCGACCTGTTCGGTGAGCAGGTCGTGCTGTGCGGTGGGCTCACCTCGCTCATCCAGGCCGGCTTCGAGACGCTCGTGGATGCCGGCTACCAGCCCGAGATGGCCTACTTCGAGTGCCTCCACGAGGTGAAGCTGATCGTCGACCTGATGTATGAGCAAGGCATCGCCGGCATGCGCTATTCGATCTCCACGACGGCCGAGTACGGCGACCTCACCCGCGGCCCGCGCATCATCACCGACGCCACCCGCGCCGAGATGAAGAAGATCCTCGGCGAGATCACGTCGGGCGAGTTCGCCAAGGAGTTCATCGCCGACTTCAAGGCCGGCGAGCCCCGCTTCAACGCGCTGCGGGCCAAGGGCAAGGAGCATCCTGTCGAGAAGGTCGGGGCCGAGCTGCGGGCCATGATGCCGTTCATCTCCGCCGGTCGGCAGTCCGTCCAGGACGCCGCTGGCGGCTCAAACTGACGCTCCTGACGAGCACCGTCCTGGCGTTGCTGTCGCAGCGGACCGTCGATCGTGTGAAGTGGGGCACGATCGCGGTCCTAGCCGTCCTCACGGTCGTCCAGCTTCGTCGTGAACCGATCCCGGCCCGCGAGCTGGTTCGCCGCGTCCCGCCGTGCATCGGCGGCCTCTGCTGCTTCGGTACCGGCATCGCCCTGTTCTTCAAGGCCCACCTCGGCAACGCGCCGTGGGATGTGCTGCACGGCGGCCTTGCGAGGCGGACGGGTCTGCCGGTGGGCGTGATCATCAACGTCCTCGGTCTCGTGATCCTGATGCTCTGGATCCCGTTGAAGCAGCGCATCGGTCTCGGCACGGTGCTGAACGCGCTCACCATCGGTGTCGTGGTCGACGCCGTCGGCGACCGCATGCATGACGCGCACGCGCCCTGGCTGCAGTTCGCCATGACGGTCGCCGGCACGCTGACCATCGCCGCCGGCTCGGGCCTCTACATCGGCTCGCGGTTGGGCGCCGGCCCGCGGGACGGGCTCATGCTCGGCGTGGCCCGATTGGGTCTCTCGGTGCAGGTTGCCCGCACCATCGTGGAAGTGCTCGTGCTCGCAATCGGGCTCGTACTGGGTGGCCGCGTCGGGGTGGGCACCGTCGTGTTCCTCGTGCTGATCGGACCGGCGGTGCAATTCCTCCTGCCGCGCATGGCGATGAGGGCGATCGCGGTTGGGCCGGCGGCGAAGTCATATGCTGCGCGCTGAACACGGGCTCACGTGTCGGGCGGCCACCCTCGAATTCCCTCACCGAAGCAGCCCACTCCCGGATTCGATCGACACAATCAGGGCGGTCGGACCTGCATGTCGCTGGCCAAGGCCGCCAGCTGGGGCTTGAACGCGCTGTGGTCGTGGCCGGGTCCGCCATGCAGAAGTAGCAGAGTCGGGCGCTTCTTCAGTCGATCGCCATCGGGCACGTGCGACGACCCTTCGATGTCGAAGAACAGCCGAACTCCAGGCTCGATCTCCACTCGC
>JAYTFI010000073.1:0-1932 GCA_043734485.1 Acidimicrobiales bacterium
ACGATGGCGATGATGTCGGTCCAGGCGTGGCTTGTCCCGATCGGGTGGATGAGCCCGTCGATGGCGAACGGGAGGTTCATCGCGATGAACACCGCCAACGCGATGCCGCCGATCAGGAACACCCGCGGTCCCGGGCGAACGAACCCCAGAACGCCGATCGCCCCGAGGATCACCAGGAACACGACAAGCGGCGGGATGAACCCGATGCTGAACATGACGTTGATCGTGATCAGGGCCTCGACGATTGCCGCGATCGGCATGATCCACATCGCGGTGCTCCGCCCGCGAGACGCGACTGTGGGCCCAGCCTCGGCGTCCTTCGTACGTGTCACCGGAATCGTTCGTTCGATAGCCATCGTGAGTCCTCCGCATCGGGTTGATGAGCGGAGCGTGTTCCCGGATCGCACGCGCGCCATCGGGAGGACTACCCAGCCGGCTACTCAGGGGCTACTGTCCGTAGAGATGGATGGAAACGCTGGCGCCGCACCGGAACTGATCGGGGCTCTGTCGGTTTTGGGCGACCAGTTCGACGTTCAGCTCGCGGTCGAGATCAGCGGCCTAGCGCCGGTGGACCTCCTGCGGGCCCTGGACATCGCACAGCGCGAAGGCCTTGTCGTCGTCGAGCGCGGTCTCGTCCGGTTCAGCCCTGGGGGACGCGAGCAGGCCTACCAAGATCTTGGGTCACATGGGCAGGCGACGGCTCATGCACACGCTGCAGAAACGCTGGAGCGGGTGCGACCACGCGACTTGCCGGGCATCGCCGAGCAACGGGCCGGCGCCGTGGCGGTCCTTGGCCTCGAGCCCGCGCTTGGCGCGCTCGACGATGCCGCCAACGCCGCCGAGCGTGCCCTTGACTGGGATCACGCGGCCCGGCTATGGCAGCGGGCGGCCGAGGTCGCAGCCATGGCGCACGACGGCCGTGCCGGCCCTCTGGCGATCCGGCAGGCACGATGCCTCTTCCGGGCCGGGATCTTCGCTGAGGCCGTGACGGTGTGCCGTCAGGTCGCGAGCGAAGCCCGGGCCGCCGGTGACGGGCGGCTCCTCACGGATGCGGCACTCGTCGTGCGCGGGATCGCCGATCGCGACACGTGCGCAGTGCTGCTCGACCTCTGCCGCGGAGCCCTTCGAACGGTTGGCGACGACGCGGCGCTTCGCTCACGCCTGCAGAGCCAGGTGATCATGCTGTCGTCGAATCTCTCCCGGGTGCCCACAGAAGGCGTCGAGGCCCAGCAGAACCTACGCGCCGCGGAGGAATCGGGCGACGTGCACGCTCTGGTCGAAGCGCTGCACGCGATGCAAATGGTTGCGGCCGGCCCGCTGAATGTCGCACATCGTCTGGAGATCGCCGACCGCGTCGTACGGCTCTGCCACGACGCGGACCTCCAGGACGTTCTCGCATGGCCGCTTGGCTGGCGTGTCGACGCGTTCTTCCAGGTCGGACAGCGTCCGGCACTCGACAATGCCATCGAGCGACTGGAGGAGTACGCCGACCGCCGCAACGACGCCCTTGCCACGTGGCGCGGAAAGACGGCACGTGCCGCCCTGGCTCAGCACGAGGGTCGGTTCGACGAGGCCCTGAGGCTGGGAACGGAGGCGCTCGACCTGGCGGCCCGTGGCGGGCACCAAGCGGCGGATTTCGTCTTTCGGATCCTCGCCTACTCGTGCCGCTTGAAGACCGGCGGGGAGCCGATGGATGAGGTGATCCGGACCCAGGGCGCGGGCCCAGACGTATTCCGGATCTTCTGGGCGATGGTCTCGGCCGACACCGGTGACTCCGAGCGAGCGGCTGCACTCTTCCAGTCGGCCCTGCCCGTGCTGGAAGAGATCGACGGCAGCGATCTCCAGGTCCAGACCCATATGGCCTTCGCCATCGTCGCGTGGTCGTTGGATCGCGCCGATGCCGCGCCCGCGATCTACGCGGCTCTCGAGCCG
>JAYTFI010000074.1:0-4128 GCA_043734485.1 Acidimicrobiales bacterium
GCGGCCGTGGACCGGCCCTCTGCTCGAACGCCTCCCCCGACAGCCCGGGCAGAAGGAGCCTCGGGTGGGTCAGTTGCTGGGCGGGCCGATCGACCTCGAGGCGTTGCGCTACGCAACCGCAGCACCTGCGACATCAGGCGAGCACAGCAGCAGCGGCCAGCGCGAGCGGGTGGCGCAGCTGGAGTCGACGGTGGGTGCGCTGCAGGATCAGATGGCCGACCTCCGACGCGAGTTCGACGCGTTCCGCTCGCAGTTCGGCTGATCGCCCGGTGACCGAGCCTGCTGACCGAGCCTGCGGGCCTGCGGGCCTGCGGGCCTTGACTGTCGGCCGATCGAGAGCTCAGACCGGTGAACCCCAGCGCTGCGCCCGCCCCCAGCCCTTCACCTCGACCGGCTTGCCCGTCTGCGAGGAGTGGACCATGGCGTCGCCAACTCCGAGGTACAGCCCGATATGACCGGGGTGCCAGATGATGTCGCCGGGCAGCAGCTGATCGGGTGCGCGAATCGCAGCAGCTGCGATCTGATCGGTCGAGGTGCGCGGGATCTTCACGCCGGCCTGTGCCCAGGCGTAGCTGGTGAGGCCGGAGCAGTCGAAGCCGCCCGGCTGGTTGCCCGCGGCCCGGTACATCGTGCCTACCTGTGCTGTCGCCGTGAGGACCGCCCGCATCCGCCGTTCGTCGGTGCGCAACCAGACCGTCTCGAGCGCCGCGGCATCAACTTTGGCACGCGTGCCGACCATCCCGGCGAGGGCATGCAGCGTGGCGGCGTAGCGGGCACTCGGCTCGGCCGGCAGCGCGGCGAGTGCAACAGCGACGGTTGGGCTGATCGGTGCCGAAATCACCGTTCCGAACAGGTAGTCGCTGAGCTGCGCCGTGTCGATCACGACGGAACTCCAAGCGCCCTGCCCCGACTGCGACGCGGCAGGCCCGGGAACAGATGCGGGCTTGACGCTCGTGATCGGCGGCGTCGACTGCAACGAAGCGAATGGCTGAGCACCCCGAGTCACCGCGCCGGTGCGCAGGGCGTCGAGCGCAGCGGTCGCCATGTCCGAGAGCGGATCGCTGTATCGGGTGATCGCCGGAGCCACGGCCGTACCGGCGGGACTTGACGGGTTCAGCGACCCTGCGGCAAGAACGATCGGCGGCGTGGTGACGGCGGCCTGCACCGTAACGACGATTGGCGGATTGAGGGACTGGGCCTGGGCCGCTGATGCCCCCATGGCCACCAGGCAACACATGAGCCCGCCGACACCGATACCGGCGCCGAGGGACTGCCATCCACAATGGGAGCGAACACGACCCATCGATTGCTTTTCGATCACTAGACCTCCTCGCGCCAGCACCCAGCTAGCGGGCGCATCGACGTCTGGTTGCGGGACACGAGGCCCCGGACTCACACGCAGCGACCGAGCGGCGAGCGCTCGGTCGTCACAGGACATTCCGTTGTGGGATGGACCCTAGTCACTCAAAACAGGGGTTGGCCAACGCGGCCGCGCTCGGTGGGGGCGCGTGCAATTCATAACGCCCTTGAGCGCGACCCGCTCTGCGCCTGCCTTACCGAGTAGTTCGATATGCTCACATAGGATTAGTCGTATGTGAACATTGTTTAATGAAACGCGCGCTTATAAATCTCGCCGGCGTCGATGCGATCAGGATTCGTGAGCGGGGCGCAGCATGGCCGGGTGTAGGAGGGCAGCCGTTCCCCGGCGGTACAGATCGGGACCGCGTCGAGCCTCACCATCAGCTTCCGGGACCACGAAGCCCGGCGTTGCGAGAACTTTGCGACGGAAGTTCGCCGGATGAAGGGAGACGCCCCAGACGGACTCGTACACCCGTCGCAGTTCAGGAATGGTGAACGGCTCGGTCACCAGGCTGGTGGCAACTGTTGTGTATTCGAGCTTGGCCCGGACCCGCTCGATCGCATCGGCCAGAATCGCGTCGTGATCGAAGGCCAGGAAACCCGTGTCTTCCAGATCGTCGACAGCGAAAACCCGGCTGGCCGCCGACGCACCGCTCGGCACCACGAGCTCGGGTACGAGTGCCACGTAGGCCACCGATACGAGCCGAGCGCCGGGGACGCGGTGGGGCGAGCTGTATGTGCGGAGCTGCTCGAGAAACATCGTGTCGCGCCCGGTGACGGCACCCGCGCCGACCAGCAGCAGTTGCTCGGCCACTGCGTCGCAGTCCTCGTCGGCCGGTACCGGTGCGCCGGGGAGCTGCCACGCCGCTCCTCGGTCCTCATCCCGACCGTGGTCCGCGACCTCCAGATGGTGCGGCGCCGAGTCTCGAACAGCAAGCACACCGAGGCGGCCTTGGCGAACCGTGAGCACGGCGACATCGACCGCCAGCAGCACGCCTGCGCGCGTCACGGTTCGGCGTGGATCGAGCGGGTGACGATCGCTCCCGCCGAGGCCAGCTCGCCAAGTACACGTTCGCCGTTCGCGGGGTCGACGGCCGCCACCAGATCGGTGAACAACCGCACTACGTACCCACGGGCGAGCGCCGAGCGGACAGTCGCCGCGACGCAGTAGTCGGTGGCGATGCCGACCACGTCGACGGACTCGACACGTCGGCGCCGCAGGTACTCGTCGAGCGACTCGTCCGTTGTGGTCGATCGGCCCTCGAAGCCTGAGTAGGCGGCTTCGTGGGCGCCTTTCGCGAACCAGCTCTCCACGTGGACGAGCGCTTCGCGGAGATTGGGATGCGGCTGTGAACCGCGCGTGCCAATGACACAGTGCGCCGGCCAGGAATCGACGTAGTCGGGCTCGTTTGCGAAGTGCGAGCCGGGATCGACGTGCGCGTCAAGAGTCGCAACGACGATCGGTGAGACGCCGCCGGAGGCCGCGGCAGCCACGTAGTGGGCGATCCGTAGTACCACCCCCGCACCATCGCTGACGGGGAGGGAACCACCCACGCAGAAGTCGTTCTGGCAGTCGACGAGGATCA
Organism: Acidimicrobiales bacterium; assembly: GCA_043734485.1. GTDB lineage: Bacteria > Actinomycetota > Acidimicrobiia > Acidimicrobiales > JANYDT01 > JAYUDQ01. The sequence continues at coordinate 2,946 of JAYTFI010000074.1, forward strand.
GGGCACGACGCCCCTTCTGCGTTCCGCTGATGGCGGCTCCATGCACGTCTTCAGGCATGTCTTCAGGCATGTCGTCAGGCACGCACGGCCTCCTTCGTGATCGGGACGACCGTCGTCTCGCCGGGCTCGATCCCAAGGGCGCCGACCGTGTGGAGGACGGCTCGGGCACGGCGGTGACAGTCTCGGGCTTCGGCAACGCCACCGTGCTCGACCACCTCACCGCCGACGATGAACGGGATCTGGACGGTGGCACCGTCTGCAAACGACGGGCCCACGACGAGCGTCTCGGTCAGTACTTCTGGGTTCGCAGATACGCCTTCGAGCGGCGTAACCCAGTTTCGCTGCGCGATCTTGCGGCCGCCGACGCCCGCCTTCCCGGCCGAACGTTTCGCCACTGGATGCAGCACGCCGGTGCCGTCATCGATGGCCACGAGCTTGTACGTGAGCCCCGCAGTCGGCGCACCCGAGCCGGTCACCAGCGCAGTACCCACACCGAACACGTCGATGGGCGCGCCCGCGGCGACGAGCTCGGCCATCCGGAACTCGTCGAGGTCGCCGGACACGACGATGCGGGTCGCAGTCGCGCCGAGCGAGTCGAGAAACGCCCGTGCCCGCTTCGTCTCACCCACGAGGTCGCCGGAGTCGATGCGCACCCCACCGGGCCCGGGCGCCCCGAACTCGCGGGCGACCGCAATCGCAGTCCGAAGACCGTTGGGGATGTCGTAGGTATCGACGAGGAGCGTCGTACCGATGCCCTGCGCGGCGATCTGGGCGCGGAACGCAACGTCTTCGTCGAGATGGGCAAGGGTGAACGCGTGCGCTGCGGTGCCCGCAGTTTCGAGCCCGTACACCGCCCCGGCGGCGAGATTGGAAGTGGCATCGAATCCGGTGATCGCCGCGGCTCGGGCCGCCGCAACCGCGGCACCGGGGTCGGTACGTCGCGACCCCATGTCCAACGTCCGCCGACCGGCGGCAGCAGTGATCATGCGGCTCGCCGCGGCCGCGACCGCGGCGTCGTGGTTGAGGATCGAAAGGATGACCGTCTCGAGCACGACCGCCTCGGCGAACGTCGCCTCGACCGTCAGGACGGGCGAACCCGGGAAGTACACATCACCTTCCGGATAGCCCCAGACGTCACCGCTGAAGCGATAGCCAGCCATCCAGTGCAACGCGCGCGGTGAGA
>JAYTFI010000075.1:0-2594 GCA_043734485.1 Acidimicrobiales bacterium
GTGGAGTTCGGAGGAGGACTGGTGGATCCCTTCGGAGATGACGCAGTACGCCAAGGGCTACTGGAAGGCGTGCCAGCAGATCGATCCAGACTTTCCCGAGCGGCTCTCGCGTCGCCATTGGGGCGACATCCACTGGGCCCGCCCGCCGGATGGCCACGCTGCCCGACCGTCGTGGTACGGGCGCGAGCACGAGATTGCCGTGGTGCGCCGGCTCGAGCAGATGAACTTCGGCGAACGCGTCTGAGAGCTGTCGGCACGGGCTCTAGGGAGAAATGAAAACGCCATTTGCAGTTGGGGTGGTCTGCGCCTAGCCTGTCACCCAATCATCCGGGAGGGGGTGTCGCCATGGGACCTTTTGCAGGACTGCGAGTGATCGACCTGTCACCGAATCGCGTCGGTGCTCAAATCAGTCAGCTGTTCGCCGATTTCGGTGCCGATGTCGTCCAGATCGAGCCGCCCGGCGGCGCCGTCATCCGCCACCACGCCGCCTATCCCTTCTGGGGCCGTGGCAAGCGCAGCATCGTGCTCGACACCCGTGATCAGAGCGACCGGCGCGTGATTCGCGACCTCGCCCGATCGTGCGACGTCTTGATCGAAACCCACCGGCCTGGCGTGCTCGACGATCGTGGTCTCGGCTACGCCGAGCTGAAGGCCGACAACCCGCGGCTCATCTACACGTCGGTCACCGGCTTCGGACGCGAGGGCCCCTACGCAAACGCTCCTGGTTACGAGGGTGTCGTTCAGGCCAAGCTCGGTGTGTTCCATACGTTCCGGCGAATGAGCCCGTACACCGTGCCGCCGTTCGTCAACGTGCCCTTCGCGTCATTCGCCGCAAGCCAGGTCGCGCTGCATGGCATTCTCGCCGCGCTCGTCGAACGCGACTTCAGTGGAGCCGGCCAGTGGGTCGAGACCAACCTGGTGCAGGCGTTCACCACGCTCGATACCTGGGCCTGGTTCGAGTACATGATCGCCGACCGCTGGCCTGACGCCTTCCACAAGTCCGACCCGTACGACGCTTCTGGTCGGCCGGCGAGCCCGTTCACGTTCATGCTGATGGTGTGTCTCACCAAGGACGGCAGCTGGCTCCAGTTCGCGTCCGTGGCGGCGCACCTGTACGCCGCAGTCATGAGGGCGCTCGGCCTCGACTGGATGTTCGCCGACGAGCAATGGCAGGGGCTGCCGGTGTTCGGCGAGGACGCGGACAAACGGCAGGCGCTGTGGACCAAGATGCTCGAGGCGGCCCGCAGCAAGACGCTCGACGAATGGCGCCAGATCTTCGACGAGGACGGCAACGTGTTCGCCGAGCAGTTCCGGAGTGGCCCCTCAGCGCTCGAGCACCCACAGTTGTTGCACGACGGGTTCGTGGTCGAGATCGACGATGCCGAGCGCGGGCGGGTCCGCCAGCCTGCTGCGATCGTGAAAGCGAGTGGTACGCCGGCCGATCTCGGGCGCAGTGCCCCGAAGCTCGACGAACACCGCGACGCGATCCTCGCGATGGCCGCCGAGTCTGACAGAGGAGAGGCCGTACCGGACGAGTCGGTCGAAGTTCCGAGTGGTCTACCGCTCGCCGGGATCACGATCCTCGAACTCGCGACTCTGTTCGCAGCGCCTCACGGCACCACCATGCTGACCGACCTCGGCGCCCGTGTGATCAAGGTCGAGCCGTTGTCCGGCGACGCGATCCGCAACATCATTCCGTTCCCGGAATCGGGAGGCGCCAAGGTGATGCAGGGCAAGGAAAGCATCGCGGTCGATCTCTCCACGATTGAGGGCCTTGCCGTCGTCCAGCACCTGGCGAGCGGGGCCGACGTCGTCGTGCAGGGCTATCGCGCCGGGGCGATGAAGAAACTCGGTCTCGACTACGAGTCGGTGAAGCTGCGCAACCCCGACGTCATCTACGTGAACGCACCTGGGTACGGTGTCGACGGCCCGTACGGCAACAAGCCCGCCTACGCGCCCAGCATCGGCGCCGCCAGCGGTATCCCGCTCGCCAACGTGGGATCGACGGTCGAGGAGCGCCCCGACCTGACCATGGATCAGATCCAAGACGGTGCCCGGCGGCTGTCGGCGGCCGGCGCGTTGGCGAACGCGCAAGCCGACGGTTTCGCGGCCCTCGGTGTCGCGACGGCGATCTTGTTCGGTCTTGTGGCGCGCCGACGTGGTGCTGGCGGCCAGGAGTTGTTCTCGTCGATGCTCAACACGGGCGCCCACGCGATGTCGGCCCAGGCCGTCACATACCCAGGCGCGCCCAGGGAACCGGCCCCCGACGCCGAATTGCGCGGCCTCGGGGCGCTGTACCGCATCTACGACGCAGCCGATGGCTACGTGTTCCTTGCCTCCCCGAGCGATGTCGAATGGAACCAGCTCGCAACGGCCCTCGCTCCCTACACCGGAGCGGCCGGAGATCCACGCTTCGCCGACGCCGCGTTGCGACGTTCCAACACCACGGCGCTGATCGAAGCGCTTGCAGGCGTATTCGCGGCGAAGTCGGCGCCCGACTGGGAAGACGAACTGCTGCCGCAAGGTATCGCGTGCGTCGCGCTCAACACCGACTCCATCGAATCGTTGATGTACGACGACTCGTTCGGCCGCGC
>JAYTFI010000076.1:0-2560 GCA_043734485.1 Acidimicrobiales bacterium
GCGACGAGCGCATCGCCCAGCGAGCGGTCGAGATCGTGGACGGTCACGGCGTGTCCGGCCCGAACAAGGCTGGCCGCCAGGTGACCACCGAGATGGCCGAGACCGATGAAACCCACGCGCTGCGTCATATCTTCCCAGTCTGGCCCGAGCGAGACAGTCTGAGCGCGAAGCCCGCCGCGTTTCTGCTGTACTCGCCGGACCGCAACGTGCCCTGCCCTGCCCGCAACATCTGGAGGAATCTGTCATGAAAGCTGCCGTCTGCCGGGAGTTCGGCGCACCGCTCGTCATCGAGGAGCTGACGCTGGCCGAACCCGGGGCCGGCGAGGTGAGGGTGAAGATGGCGGCCACGGCCATCTGCCACAGCGACATCACCTACGCCGAGGGGGGCTGGGGCGGCACCCTGCCGGCCGTCTACGGCCACGAGGGAGCGGGCGTCGTGGACGCGGTCGGCCCTCGGGTCAACACGGTGAACGTCGGTGATCACGTCGTCGTGACCCTGATCCGCTCCTGCGGGAAATGTCATGGCTGCGTGCAGGGCAGGCCGGTGACGTGCGACGCCACGTTCCACCTCGACACGACCAGCCCGCTGACCGATGCGAATGGAGCTGAGGTCGTCCACGGCCTGCGGACCGCGGCATTCGCCGAGTACGTCGTGGTGCACCGGTCCCAGGTCGTCGCGGTGCCGAAGGAGCTCCCGCATACCCTGGCCTCGCTGCTGGCCTGCGGGGTGATCACCGGCTTCGGCGCGGTCACCAATACGGCCGGAGTGGAGCCGGGCAGCCACGTCGTGGTGTTCGGTACTGGCGGTGTCGGGCTGAACGCCGTGCAGGGCGCCCGCGTGAGCGGCGCGAGGACCGTGATCGCGATCGACATCTCGGACTCGAAGCTCGAAGCGGCCCGCACGTTCGGGGCCACGCACACGGTGAACTCGATGAACGAGGATGTCGTCGCGAAGGTACGCGAACTTACGGATGGCCGCGGTGCAGATTACGTCTTCGTCACCGTCGGTGCGAAGGCCGCGTTCGACGCGTCATACGCGTTGCTGGCCAAGGCCGGGAGCGTTGTGCTGGTGGGCATGCCGGCCAACGGCGTGATGTCCGAGATCGACCCGGGTACGCTCGCCGCGTACAGCCAGAACATCCTGGGTTCGAAGATGGGCGGGTCGCGCATCGCCATCGACATCCCGAACCTCGTCTCGCTCTACCAGCAGGGCCGGCTGAAGCTGGACGAACTTGTCTCGGGCACGTACCCGCTGGAGGAGATCAACGAGGCGATGGCCTCGGTCAAGCGGGGCGAGGCGCTCCGCAACGTGATCGTGTTCTGAGCGTGTTCACTATGCGCGCCTACCGAATGCCGACTTCTGAAGGATCGCAATGAAAGTCACCGACATCACCACGTTCGTCGTCGGCAATCCGCCGCCGCGCTTCGGCGGCCGCTACTGGATCTTCGTCAAGCTGACGACCGACAGCGGCATCACCGGTGTGGGCGAGGTGTACACCGCCACGTTCTCCCCGCACATCGTCGCCACGATGATCGAAGACGTCGCGGCTCGACACGTGATCGGCCACGACCCGTTCAGGATCGAGACGATGTGGCGCCGCGTCTACGGCCGGGGCTACGCGCTCCGGCCCGACATCACCCTCGGCGGCATCCTCAGCGGACTGGAGATGGCGTGCTGGGACATCATCGGAAAGGAGGTCGGCAAGCCCGTCTACGAACTGCTCGGCGGCCAGGTCCACGAGAAGCTTCGTACGTACACGTACCTCTATCCACCCGACGATGTCGATGCCTATGCGAACGACCCCGTCTACACCGATCCCGAGGCCAACGCGGCGAAGGCGGTGCTGGAGATGGAACGGGGGTTCACCGCGGTGAAGTTCGACCCGGCCGGACCCTACGGCGTCTTCGACGGCAGGCAGCCGTCGCTCGAATCGCTGGACTTCTCGGAACGCATGGTGAAGGCCGTGCGCGACGCGGTCGGCCCGAAGGTCGACATCCTGTTCGGTACCCACGGGCAGTTCACTGCATCGGGCGCGATCCGGATGGCGCGTCGCTTGGAGAAGTACGACCCACTCTGGTTCGAGGAGCCGACCCCGCCGGAGATGCCCGACGAGATGGCGAAGGTGGCCCGTCAGACCACGATCCCCATCGCGACCGGTGAGCGGCTGACAACCAAGTACGAGTTCGCGCGGGTCCTGCAGGCCGGTGCCGCTTCCATCCTGCAGCTCAACCTCAGCCGCTGCGGCGGGCTGCTCGAGGGCAAGAAGATCGCGGCGCTGGCCGAGACGCACTACGCCCAGATCGCGCCGCATCTCTACAACGGACCGATCGGTGGCGCAGCCAACATCCAGCTCGCCGCGTGCACACCGAACTTCCTGATCCTGGAAGGCATCCAGGACTGGAGCGGGTTCCACGGCGCGATCCTCAAGAAGCCACTGCAGTGGGAGGACGGCTACCTGATCCCGCCCACCGATCCGGGACTCGGGGTCGAGCTGGACGAAGCCGTCGCGCGGGCCAACCCGTACTCGGGCGGCCAGCTCACGCTCGAGCCGACCGAACG
>JAYTFI010000077.1:0-2646 GCA_043734485.1 Acidimicrobiales bacterium
CGAGAACCGAACGGCTGCTACGGCAGGTGCGCGACGGCCTGGACTTCGATGCCGCCGCGCGGGCGCTGCGTGAGCGTGACGGTCACGGTCTTCGGTTTCGCGGTCGCCATCAGTTCGCCGGCGATCTCGGCCGCGAGCGCTTCGGCGAACACCGGTCGGTCGCGGAACGACCACAGGTAGAGCTTCAGCGACTTCGACTCCACGCACCACGTCGCGGGCTCGTACTCGATAACCACGTGCGACAGGTCCGGCTGCTTCGTCACCGGGCACATCGACGAAAGCTCGTCGGTGGTGAAGCGCACCGACCGCACGTGAGCCGGCGCCAGGAAGCACTCGACATGTGCGACCGGCTCCCGCACCGTCCGACCGAGGATCGTCAGGTTCGACACGTCGGCGACCTCGGGAACGTCGGGCATCCTCACAGTCTCGCGTGCAAACCCGAATCCACCGACGCATCGGCAAGGATGGCATGAGTGGAAGCGTTGATCGGGCGGATACGGCGCGAGGGTCCCGTGCCCTTCCGCGCGTTCATGGATGCGGCGCTTTACGGCGAAGAGGGCTTTTACACCAGGGGCGGCGGCGCCGGTCGGTCGCGCGACTTCGTTACCAGCCCGGAGATCGGCGGGCTCTTCGGCGCGGTCCTGGCCCGCGCGCTCGACGAATGGTGGACCGAGCTCGGCGCTCCCGACCCGTTCCTGGTTGCCGAGTGCGGCGCCGGTCCGGGCGCACTTGCGCAGACGATCCTTGCCGCGAAGCCGGCATGCGGGCCGGCGCTCCGCTACCTGTTGATCGACCGGGCCGAGCCGATGCGCGCCGCAGAACGGAGGCGCGGACTGCCGATGACCGAGCCGTCGATGGTGCTCGGCGGGCTCGCGCCGGCATCGGACGCGTCCGCCGAAGTAGGTCTTGACGACGAGCCCGCGACGGCAACGCGCCAAGGACCATTGTGTACGTCACTGACGGAGCTCCCCGAGATCGCCGTGCACGTGGTCTTGGCCAACGAGCTTCTTGACAACCTGGCTGCGGACCTGTGCCAGCGATCGGCGGATGGCTGGCTCGAGGTCCGCGTCGGTCTGGGTCAGGGAACCGATTTGCTGGAGATCCTCGTTCCCGCTTCTCCAGCCCTGGCCGCGCACGCCGAGCGCCACGCGCCGGGCGTCGAGCAGGGCGCTCGGGTGCCGGTCCAGTCGGCTGCGAAGCAGTGGCTTCGGTCGGCCCTGGCGTGCGTCGATGGCGGCCGCGTCGTCTGCATCGACTACGCCCGAACGACGGCGGAGATGTCTGTGCTGCCATGGCAGCAGTGGCTCCGGACGTATCGAGCGCATGGCCGGGCCGGCCATCCGCTCCTCGCGCCGGGCGAGTGCGACATCACCGTCGACGTCGCCGTCGACCAGCTCGCCACCATTCGTATGCCCACCTACGACCGGACGCAGGCCGAGTTCCTTCGCGCTCATGGCATCGAGGAGGTTGCCGCGGAGGCCGCGGCCACGTGGCGCGCCCGCGCCGCGATCGGTGACTTCGCGGCCCTCGCCGCCCGCAGCCGCGCGCACGAGGCCGACGCGTTGTGGGACCCCTCCGGACTTGGCGGCTTCCGCGTCCTGGAGTGGGTCGGCAAGGGCACTAGCGCCCGGAGAGCGGTCCCTGCGGGCAGTGGAGGCACTTGACCGACCCACGCGGAACAGTTCCACGCCCTCGGCTGGTCGTAACGGAACGGCTATCGCCCCACGACCGCTGCCTCCGCTCGAAGGACTCGCTGACGTCGCGGCATGGACCAACCGCGAGGCTTACGGGTCCTTACGGGTCCTTTCGGCCATGAAATCCGTACCCGACCGGCTGCGTGCTCTTTGGGGACGATTCGAAACCCCCACCGCGGAGCTGGCGGCGTCGGCGAACTGGATCCACGCCCGCACGCGCAGGCGGCGGTACATCCCCTGTGCGCCCGTCGGCGTGGTGCCGACCGGCCCCGAGTGGATAGCCTCGCCCGCATGAGTGAGCCCACGCTTGACGCCCTGCTGCAAGAGGATCGGACGTTCCCGCCACCGGCATCGTTCGTCGCGTCCTCGTTGGTCAGTGACCGTCGTATGAACGACGAGGCCGACGCCGACTGGGAGTCGTTCTGGGCCCGTCAGGCCCGCGACCTGGTGACGTGGTCGAAGCCCTTCTCAAAGGTGCTCGAGTGGGAGCTTCCCTTCGCGAAGTGGTTCGAGGATGGCGAGCTGAACGTCAGCGTCAACTGCCTCGACCGCCACGTCGAAGCCGGCCTCGGCGACCGCGTCGCATTCCACTTCGAAGGTGAGCCGGGCGACACCCGCACCATCACCTACGCCGAACTGCTCGACGAGGTCCAGCGATTAGCGGCCGCCCTCAAGGGCCTGGGCGTCGGGCGCGGTGACCGGGTCGCTATCTATCTGCCGATGATCCCCGAGGCCGCTGTTGCGCTGCTGGCCTGCACCCGCATCGGAGCCGCGCACTCGGTCGTGTTCGGGGGTTTCTCCTCCGAGTCCCTGCGCGACCGCATCAACGATGCCGAGGCGAAGGCGGTCATCACCGCCGATGCCGGCTACCGCAAAGGCGCGGCCAGTGCGCTGAAGCCGAATGTCGACGCCGCCATCACCGACTGCCCGAGCGTGCAGCACGTCGTCGTCG
>JAYTFI010000078.1:0-22429 GCA_043734485.1 Acidimicrobiales bacterium
CTACTTCACCAGGTCCGAGTAGTCCTGGAATCCGGGTACTGCCGGCTCGCGGGTCGGGCCGTTCGGCCCAGCCACGACCTTCCAGACGAGAATGTCGGCCCGGCAGTGCGATGTCTCCGTGGGCCACGGCTTCGCTCCGCATTTGAGGTCGGCGCCGAGAAACCCGGGGGTCGTCTTGCCGGCGTTCATCGCCGCCTTGAACGATGTCGGCGTGATGGCGCCCTTGATCGTCTCCATGATCGACTTCAGCTCGAACATCGCGGAGAACGGCGCAGCCGCGAATCCATTGATGTACTTCTCCTGGCCCGCTGCCTTCATCGCTGCGGCGTAGAGCGCGGCATTCTTCTGGATCTTGGGCGGCGCGAACTTCGACTGCTCGAGGTTGTACACATCGCCGGAGGTGTAGGTGCCGATGGCCTTGTCGCCGACTACGGAGATGTACAGCGAGCAGGAACCGGCGAACACCGGTCCCTTGAAGCCGAGCGCGTTCGTGGCGGTGGTCATGCCGATGCAGCCAGGCTCGGTGAGCTGCCCCCAGATCGCGTCAGGCTTGCCGGCCATAGCAGTCGTGACCGCCACCGTCCAGTCGGGGTTGGCCGGATCGACCGTGATGGGGAGGATCTGGAGACCCAGCTTGCCTTCGCCGATCGGCTTCACAACCGACTTGATGAAGTCCTGCCCGGACACCGTGTCCTCGAGGATCACCGCCACCTTCTTTGCCCCCAGATCCTTCAGGGCCTTGAGCGGCGCGATCGAATACGCCGCGCTGGCCGCATGGAGGATGAAGGAATCAGGATCGTTCTTCTGGGCGGTACCCCAGGAATTCGACGTCACATACGGGATGCCAGCCTTCGAGAGCAGCGGAAGCGCTGCGTCAGAGGCCACATCGATTCCCGCATAAGCGATCATCACTTTTGCCTCGATGAACTTGTTCGCGCAGTTGATGGACGCCTCGGGCGACCCATCGGCGAGGCACTTCACAACCTGGATCTTCAGACCTTTGATGCCACCGTGCTTGTTGATGTAGTCAATGGCGACTTCACCGCCGATCCGGAACTCCGGCAGCGAGAACGCCGCCCCTTCGTTGTTGACGTAGCCGAACTTGATCGTCTTGGCCGTTGTGCCGGCCCCCGATGCTGCACCGGCGGCGAGTGCCGGCGACAGCAGCGCGGCCCCCAACGCGACGGCGATCCATCGCGTGTGCGTTCCCCTTGGATTCATGATCGTGCCTTTCCTATCGTTCTAGATGTTCGGTCGGTCGGGTGTCGCGGGCGGGTCGATCGATTGTTCGAGCAGTGAGAGGAGCTCCACCCAGCCGACAAAGCTCGTCGACGGCCCTCCCTCGCGGCGGAACGAACCGACGACCGGTGTTGCATCGTTTTCGGTTCGGTCTTCACCGTCGCGGCTGAGCTCGAGTTGGATTCTCGTCATCGGGTCGCCCTCAAGGTCAACGATGGAGGTATCCACCATCGGAGTGATGATTCATCGCCGCCGATGGCGCTGGCTAGTAGGGATCCCCCTACCACCGTCCCCATGTCGGAACAATGTCGCGGGCGTCGCGACGGTTGGATCCGAAACGGCGGGTTTGACAAGGACCTTCCCTCTCGGGGACTGTTCCTCCTCCTTGGAGGGGGGTTGATGGGTTCGGAGAGGCACAGTCGCGTTGCCGCGACGCGGGAACTGGTCGGCCGCGATCTCGAGATCGCGCTTTTGCTGCACCACTACAAGCGCGTCGCCTCCTCAATGTCATCGGTCCTGCTCGTCCGCGGGGAGGGTGGAATCGGGAAGTCCCGACTGATGGCCGAAGTGGTCGGACAGGCAACGGCCCTGGGCGCGCTGACGATGCGGGGCCACGCCACGCCGTTCGATGCCGGGATCCCCTACGCCGTGGTGCGCGAGACGCTCGCCAGCCTGCCGGTGGACCTTCCGTCAGATGCCGCACGGGCGGCCGAGGAGTTCCGCCGACTGCTCGACCTGGACCAGGTGCCGGACACGGCCATCAACCAGCGTCCGGCAATCCTCGGTGCCGCATTGAGCCTGATCGGCTGTCTGGCCGAGATCGCACCTGTCGTGGTCGTCTGGGAGGACCTCCATGTGGCCGATGCCGATTCGGTCAGGCTGTTCATGCTCCTGGCCCGCCAGCTGACGAGAACCAGGACCTTGCTGATCGGCTCACTCCGGCCGAACGCCAACTCGACCACCGGCGACCTCGAACAGCTCGTCGAGCATTTCGCGGCCGAGGACCGCGGTGCCGTCGTCGATCTGGCCCCGCTCGATCGGTCGGAGGTGCATTCGATGGTCTCCGGTCTGATCGGCGTCACACCGGACAGGGCAGTAGTCGATCTCGTGTTCGACGCAAGCCGCGGAAACCCGTTCTTCGCGACCGAGACCGTTCGCTCCCTGATGTCGTCGTCCTCGATCGTCATCGGCGAAACACGTGGACACCTCACCGCGCGCCGACAAGTGCTGCTGAACAAGAACACCTCGTTGATCCACCGCTTCTTCCGCGTCGGGACGGTCGAGATGAACGCCGCCAAGGTGCTCTCGGCCTTCGGTCGGATCTCGCTCCGCCATCTCCCCCTTGTCGCATCAATCGCCGACCTCCCCCAGGACCGGGTGGCCGACAGCTTCGACCGCCTCGTCGCCAACCAGCTCCTCGTCCGACTTGGCGATGGCCGCTACGAGTTCACGCACAGCATCCTGCGCGAGGCGCTGTACGACGACATCGGCCCCGCCGAGCAGCGCCGGATTCATCAGCTGATCGCCAAGGAACTGGCACACGAGCGCCGCGACGGCATACCGCTGGACATCATCGAGCTGGCCACCCACGCAGCCAAGAGCGCAAACGTCGGCGACCACACCGCGGCCTCCGTCCTCACCCAGGCTGGCCAGATGACGGCATCGACAGCGCCGCTCGCTTCGGCGCTCTGGTTCTCCAAAGCAGTCGCGCTGCTGCCCGAAGATTCGCCCGAGCAGACCGCGGTGCTCGCGCTCGAGGCGCGAGCGCTTGTCCGCTCCTCACGGCCACAGGAGGCAGCCATCGTGGGTCGCCGGGCGCTGGAGCACATGGCAAGCGGGCCGGCCCGGACGCGGACACTGGCCGATACCGTGAACAGCCTCTACATATGCGGCGATCTCGACGGTGCGATCGCCGTCATCGACGACGAAGAACGCCGGAACGGACCGGTCGGCCATCCGCTGCTGGCCCAGCGGTCGCACTTCCGGGCGCAGTTCGGACGGGCCGATCCCGACCATGAGCGCAGCGCCGTTGACCCGACAGCAGCCGATCTCCACCCGGCGGCACTCGTGATCACGCTGACGCATCAGCTTCACCTGTCCACGCTGCGTGGCAACGGAGCCGTTGCTCACCGGCTGATCGACCAGCTCGAGGCCTGCAGCCGCGGCGCCACACGCCAAGCGCAACTCGAGATCCACAGCACGCTCGCCCTTGCTGAGACGACCATCGGGCGTCTCGACCGGGCCCGAAGGAATCTCGCCGCGGCCGACCACCTGCGACGCAGTGATCGCGCGCTGAGCATCAGCGGCAACCTCAAGGCGGCGAACGCCAAGCTCGCATTCCTCAGCGGTCGATGGGACGACGCGTTGGAGGCCGCCCGTAACGCCTCGTGGGAGATCGACGAGCCGAACCATGCCGACATCCTCAGTGGGCTGGTACGGACCGTCGAATGCGACATCCACATCGAGCGGGGTCAGCTGCGGGAGGCGTCGGAGCTGGCCGAAGGACTGACGTGGAAGATCGAGCACGTCCGACCGTTCGTCGATGCCACTCGGGCCAAGGTCCGCCTCGCGCTCGGCGATCTCGCAGGGGCCCGCACCATCCTCGAGGCGGCTCATACCCATGCTCACCGCTACGGTTTGGCCGGCTTCCTCGAGCACGTGCTCGTCCTCTTGATCCGCGTTCGACTGGCGGTCGCAGAGAAGCACACAGCTGACGAACACCTTGCGGAGCTCGACGCATTGGCCCGATCGACGGCCTCCCCCACCGTCAGCTGCCGTGCGCTGCTCGCTCGGGCGCTCGTCCACGGTGACGTGGATGCAGCGCGCGCTGCGGTTCAGACGGCCGACGACCTCGGCATGGACTTCGAACGGGCACGAGCGCAGCTTGTAAGCGGGAGCATGGGTTTCGACCCGCAGAACTTGCTGACGAAGGCGTACATCACCTTCGACGAGCTCGGCGCGGTGCCCAGCCGCCAGCAGGCCGCGGCCGAGCTCCGCGCCCGCCACCTCACGGTTCCTCGTCACCCCTCCGATCCGAAGAGTGCGCTCAGCGCCACCGAATCCCAGCTCGTGCGCTTCGTCTGTGACGGCATGACCAATCGCCTGATCGCGGCCACGATGCACTACAGCCCGAAAACCGTCGAGGTGTACCTCTCCCGCGTCTACAGCAAGACCGGCTGTCACTCCCGACTGGAACTGGCGCGGGCCGTGGACCGGGGTCTCGTCACCCTCGCACGCTGAACGCCACCGACACCTGAGGGGTATCCCGCAGTGCACATGAAGGCAACAACAACGAAGGGATGAAACATGGAAATTCAAGGGATCTGCGCACCGGGGTTCGAGGCGGTACGCGAGGCGTTCGCCAAGAACTTCGACGAGGGACTCGAGGTCGGTGCGGCTGCTGCGGTCACCGTCAACGGTGAGCCGGTCGTCGACATCTGGGCCGGTGACGCGGACCCACACGGCACTCCGTGGGCGAAGGACACGATTGTCAACGTGTACTCGTCGACCAAGACCATGGCCGCGACCTGCATGCTGATCCTGGCCGACCGAGGCGAGCTCGACTTCGATGCCCCGGTCGCGCAGTACTGGCCCGAGTTCGCACACAACGGCAAGGAAGGTGTGCTCGTACGTCATGTGATGTCGCACACCGCCGGCCTTCCGGGCTTCGACCCTCCGGTTGTTGCGGCGGACCTGTACGACCTCGACGCCATCGCCGCGCGACTTGCCGCGCAGGCGCTCTGGTGGGAGCCGGGCACCAAGTCCGGATACCACGCATTGACCCAGGGCAACCTCGAAGGCGAGATCCTCTACCGCATCACCGGCAAGCGGATGGGTGCCTGGTTCCGCGATGAGGTCGCCGTTCCTCTTGGCGCCGACTTCCATATGGGTCTGCCGGCGAGTGAGGACCACCGCGTGGCCGAGCTCATTCCACCGTCGTTCATCCCCACCATGTCCGCCGAAGGTGTCGAGATGAACGGCGTCGTCCTGGCCTTTGATTCGATCGCCGTCCGTACCCTCACGAGTGCGCTTCTCGATGCCACCGAACCCCGAACGCGGGAGTGGAGGGCCGCGGAGATCCCGGCCGCCGGTGGGTTGGGCAACGCCCGGTCGATGGCCCGCATCCACTCGATGCTCGCCAACGGAGGCGAAGTAGACGGAATCCGTCTGCTGTCGGAGGCCGGGGCACTGCGCGGTCTCGAAGAGCAGATCGACAACGTCGACGAGGTGCTGCTCCTGCGTTTGCGGCACGGGCTCGGATTCGGTCTGTCGTTGGACGGCTGGGTGACGAGCCCGAACCCGCGGACGATGTTCTGGGGTGGCTGGGGAGGCTCGGTTGCCATGGTCGACTTCGACGCAAAGGTGTCCATCGCCTACGTCATGAACCGCATGGACTCCGAACTGACCGGCGACGTGCGCGGCCGACGCATCGTCGATGCCGCGTACCAGTCGTTGGGCTGAGCAGACGCCGGGCGGCGTGGAAGGTCTCGACCTGACCGGTCATCGACCCGCCGCTGCTGCGTCGGCCACCATCGTCGACCCCAGGTTCGCCACATCAAGGACGCTGATGCCGAGCGCGTGGGTCCGCATGGAGATCCAGGCACGACCCGCGACGTCATAGGCGACAACGGTCGTCAGCCGTGGATCGGTGAAGGCCGGAAGGTAGAACCCGCGATGCAGTCGGGGCCCCGCCCAGTCCTCGATGGAACGCGGCCACGGTCCGACGTTGGAGAAGGACCGTCCATATCCGAGCGCGGTGACGCGGCCGAGCGAGGTGGTGGCGATCCGCCGCAGCACTTCTGCCGGCAACGCGGACGACTGCATGACGCTGAGCGCCGCCCCGAGACCCGGCCAGCCTGACCCCACCCCCCGAAGCTCCCGATTGGCCTCGTCGATCACGTCAGCGAGCGGGCGACGATCGACCGAGTGCAACGTGAGCGGCTCGGTCCCGCTCATGTTGCCGATCCCTGCGGAGACGCCGAGTTCGACGCGCAGGTTGCTTGCCACCTGCCAGCCGCTCGTGCCGGTTGTGGAGGTGCCGACGTCGAAGACACGGTTCCACGCCCGGGCCAGAAGCGCGATGAGAACGGCGCTTGTGGTCCAACCCCGCCGTCGGCGCTCGTGATGCGTGGACCGGAGGGCTTCGGTGACGTCCGCACCGGCGTACCCGGGTGCGGTCGAGACCGAGCTGGCCGGGGGGTGGTCGGAACGGTCCGGTCCTGTCCAGCGTCCCGCGTATCTCATAGCGACCAGGCGCTGGTTGACGGCGTTCAGCCCGCTCGCGGCCAGGACGTCCTCGAGACATCGCGACCGGGCATCAGCCACAGTCTGAGTCGGCCGGCCCACAACGCACTCCCGGTAAAGAGTCGCCAGACCCTCGACCACGAAGACGGTCGACGAGCCGTCCATCAGGGCGTGGTTGGCCGTCCACACAAGTCGGTGCTGTGATCCGCGACGTATCGCGGTGAGTCGACAGGGCGAACCGTCGGCGAGGCTGATGTCGTCACGAATGACCCTCAGTTCGTTCGGACCGGCCCACGGTGCGCCAGGATCGGCCATCTCGTCGTCCACCTCGTTCACCACCGGAAGCACCGGATCGAGGGCCCAATGAGTTGGCCCGTCGGCGAAATTGGCGTAAGCCCGAAGAATCGGAAATCGCTGCCCGAGCCTCTGCCAGGCGCTCTCCAGCTGGCCCAGGTGCAACGGGGCGTCGAAGTCGAGCACAAGGTGGAACGAGATCGGTGTCGTCATGGCGAAGTTGGCCATCGCCCGATCGATCGAACTGATCCGCAGATCCGCGCCCTCCGACATCGCAATCGCCTCGCTGTTCGGGCTGCCAAGGAGCCATGATCCTCTAGGAAGGGACATACGTCACTCCCCGGCATACGAAACGTTAGTAGGCGTAGTATCTGTCTGAACAGCCACGATCTCAGATGGAGGGCCATGTCCGATGCGGCAGATTCGGTGGGCGCGGCGACCTGGGAATGGGTCGATCACGTCGATAGCTCAATGAGGAAATACGTCGAGTACGGCCTCGAGGTGCGCACCCGAGTGGGACAGAACGACTACGACTTCGGGAAGTGGAGCGGAGACGTGACCCACTTTGCGGCGTCGCTCTTCACCGACGTCACCCGATCGATCGGGCTCCTCACCGATGTGGCCAAAGCCATGGCGGCCGAACGAACTGACCAACGCGAAGCGCCATGAGCAGCGACACCTTCGCTGTCGATCCGCTCGCCGCCGGCGAACGGCGTCGCGGGCTCGACCGACAGCGCCGTCTGACCTTGATGTCGGTCGACATCGTCGACTCAACGCCGCTGGCCGAACGTCTTGACCCCGAACGCCTCCGCGATGTGATCCTCTCGTATCACGACCTGTGCGACCAGGCTGTCAGCCGCTACGACGGGCGGATCGGCGCTCGTCAGGGCGACGGGCTGATGGCGCACTTCGGGCTCTCGAATCCGCATGAGGACGACGCCCGACGGGCGACCCTTGCGGGCTTGGCAATACTCGAGGCGCTCGTTCCGCTGACCAGTCGACTAAGGGATCTCGACGGAGTCGAGCTCCAAGTGCGCATCGGCGTGCACACCGGTCAGGTCGTGATCACCGAGCTGGGTGGTCACGCCGAGATCGTCGGCACGACACCCAATGAGACGGCGCGGCTCGAATCCGCAGCCACTCCCGGCACGGTCGCGGTGAGTGCCGCCACCTACGAGCTCATCAGCGACGACTTCACGTTCGACGAACCGCACGAAGTCACTTTGCGCGGGGTCAAGACACCGATGACCATCTACACCGTGCGGGGTGTGGCGGCCAGGGCCGTACGGCTCCGTGCCCTGATTCCGTTCGTCGGGCGACAGGACGCCCGACGCCGTCTGGCCGCACTGTGGAACCGGACACGTAACGTCGGTAGCGGGCCCGGTGCGTCCGCAGCCATCATCCTCGGCGAAGCAGGGTATGGGAAGTCCCGCCTCGCACACCACACGGCGAACCTCGCAGTGCGCGACGGCGCGACAAAGGTCGTGCTGAATGCGCGTGCGTACGACACTTCGGTCCCTTTCCATCCATTCGCAACCGCCCTCGTCGAATCCTTCGAGCTCGACCTCCTCGACAGCGCCGACGATCGCTACGCGAGGCTGGGCGAAGGGCTTGCTGCCCTCGGCGTCGGCCAGGCTGCGCCGCATCTCGCCCAGCTGCTCGACCTCGGAGCCCACCGATTGGGAGAAGCCGCAGGCATCGAGCCAGCGGTGCTCGGTGCGGCCATTATCGAAGGTCTGCTGCAGTGGCTTCGAGCCCGTGCGGGGCAGCGGCCGTTGATCATCCTGGCCGAGGACTTGCACTGGGCTGATCCCTCCACGGTCGGGACCATCACGCGACTGATCAGCGAACCGGTGCCCGGGCTGTTCGTCCTAGCAACGGCGCGCAAGGAGTTCGCGAATCCCTGGAGCCCGGACATCGTCGAGACCATCGAACTTGATGCCCTCGAAGAAGGCGACATCGCCCGCCTCGTCGGACTGCTCGACGACGGCATCGGCCTGACCGACGAGCAACTTGCGCAGCTCGTCGATCGCAGCGATGGCGTCCCGCTGTACTTGGACCGCCTCGTCGATCTGACCCGACGTGAGAGCTCGCTGTTGACCCGCGGTATTCCCAACGGACTCGATCAACTTCTGACGACGGTGCTCGAGGCGCCAGGTGTCGACCAGACCTTCGTCGGGCTCCTCGCCGCCATCGGTCGGAGCTTCGAAGCCGATTTCGTCGCAGACGCCTGCGGCGACGACGAGGCCAAGGCTGTCGCGCGCCTCGAGGCGCTGTGCGAGAAGGGCATCTTGGAGCGCAGCTCGTGGGCCGACCGGCCCGCATACGGCTTCCATCACGCGCTGATGCAGTCAGCCGCGTACGAGCACCAGCTGGCTTCGGACCGTCGAATGGCACACGTCCGGATCGCCGAGGCGATCGAGCGCCGCGGCAGCACCTCCCGGTTCGACGTGGCGACCGTCGCGCGGCACCTCGACAACGGCGGACGAACGATGGAGGCGATCCCCACCTTCCTCGAGGCGAGTGTCTCCGCTCACCGCAAAGGAGCAACAGCCGAGGCCCGACGCCACATTGACCGAGCTCTCGAGCTGATCGCGAACGCCGCACCGGGCAACGAACGTGATGCTCTCGAAGTCGATCTGCAGCTGCATCTGGCCGTGTGCCTGACCTCGACGGAGGGATTCGGCTCGCCGAACGCCGCCGCCGCCTCGGAGCGGGCGCTCGCGATCTGCGAGAACCTGAACCGCAATTGGCACTTCCTTCGCGTGATGACCGACCTCTTCAGCTTCCACACTGTTCGCGGCGAGCGCGCCGCGGCCGCAGGAATCATCCAGAGAGCGCGGCAGCGCGCCGAAACCGACCGTCGCGCCAATGTCGTCATCGATCAATTGGAAGCACTGCACCATGTCGCACTCGGGGAGCTCCGGCGTTCGCAGGCGATGTACCTCTCGGTCGTCGGGTCCCTCGAGGAGGAGGAGCGTCGAAACCGCGACGACCCGTTCGAATACACGACTGACAGCCTCAGCGCGGCTTACACGCAGCTGGCCCCGTTGCACTGGCAATTCGGTGATGCGGAGGCCGCGGGTGAATGGCTCGAAAAGGCGATCAAGCGGTCTCGTACCTTCGATGGCGCCAAGGGTGCATTTGGCGAAGCGCACGCAAGGACGTGGGAGTGCTACCTGAAAGTGCAGGCCGGCGACCATTCGGCAGCGCTCGAAACGGCCCGCGAGATGGGTCGTTTCTGTACCCGCAAGGGGCTCGCGATGTGGGGCGGTTTCGCCACGATGTACGAGACGGTCGCGGCAGCCAATCTGGCTCCCACCGCCGCCACCGAAGCGATGCTCGGCCTGATGGTCGAGATGCTGCAGGGCATGGGCATCGCAACGATGACGTCGTACTTTATGAGCCAGCACGCCCGGCTTCTGCACGCGCTCGGTCGCCCCGGCGAGGCTATCGACCGGCTCACCCTGGCGATAGCCGTGGCGGAGCGCAACGTGGAGCTCCAGGAGCTGCCCGAGACCTACCGGTTGCGTGGACGGGCAAGGCAGGCCGTCGGCGACGACGCCGCTGCCGCCGACGACTTCCTCGCCGCAGCGGCTATTGCGCGACAGCAGGGTGCGACCATTTACGCGATCCGGGCGCTCAACGACCTGATCGGGTTCACCGACCCAACCACGGAGGCACGGCTGCCTTCGACCACGTCTGTGGGCTTGGCTGAGCTCGTTTCGTCCGTCGCAACCCCCTCGTCGTACCCCGAGGTTGCTGTGGCCCGACGGCTCCTGGAGCGCGCCGAGATCGGGGCGCCGTGAAGGAAGCTGGACCCCGCGGCGCGCGGCGGGTGGTGATCCTCGGAGGTGGGATGGCGGCGCTGTCGGCCGCATGGCGGTTGAGCGGCGACGAGAACGTCGGTGCGATAACCGTCTATCAACGCGGATGGCGGCTGGGCGGCAAGGGAGCGAGCAGCCGGGGTGAACACGGCCGCATCGAGGAGCATGGGCTCCACGTGTGGCTCGGCTACTACGACAACTCCTTCAGGGTGATGAGGGAGTGCTACGCCGAGCTCGACCGAGAAACGACGTCGCCACAGTGCCCCATCAGATCGTGGCGCGATGCATTCGCGCCCTCGAGCGCCGTGGGGCTCGCCACCCGTTCATCGGGACGATGGGAGGACTGGACCGCTCTCTTCTCGCCGAATGACCAGTTGCCCGGCGAGCCCGAAATCACGAACCGGGCCATGAGCCCTGCGATGTTCATGTTGCGATCGCAGGCATTGGTCCGCGACTTCCTCTCCTCGCTCGGAGATCTCGAAGAGCCGACCGGGCGGATCACGCTCAGTGCCGATCCGACGCCACCGTCTGCACCGGGCGGAATCGTGGCGTTCGCGCAGCGGGCCATCGACGCCGCTGCCGCCGTCGCGCTGGAGCTCACACATATCTCCATGGCCGGCCTCGAACAGCTGCCATCTGACAACGCTGCCGCCGATGCCGCCACCGCCCTGCTCGGATCGCTTGGCGACAGGATCCGTCACCTGGTGCTGCGCCACACTGGCAGCCGTCGCATGTTCGAGCTCCTCGATGTGGTGGTGACGAGCATGCGGGGCATCATCACCGACGGTTTATTGATCGATCCGCGGGGATTCAGCGCCATCAACGGTGAGGAGTACCGAGACTGGCTGCGTCGTCATGGAGCTGCGACGGAAACATTCGACTCCCCACTCGTCCTAGGCCTCTACGACCTCGTTTTCGGCTACCGCGACGGCGATCCCGAGCTCCCGCGCTTCGCCGCCGGCACCGGACTCCAACTGTCGGCCAGCTGCTTCTTCGAGTACAAGGGTTCGATCTTCTGGAAAATGCAGGCGGGCATGGGCGATGTCGTGTTCGCCCCTCTGTACGAGGCGCTGCGCGCCCGGGGCGTCCGCTTTGAGTTCTTCCACGACGTCCGGGAGCTGACCGTGTCACCGGACGGACTCGCGGTCGACGGTGTGCGACTGGCACGACAGGTCGAACTGGCCGACGGCCTGGCCGAATACTCGCCCTTGGAGGACTTCGGAGGACTCGCCTGCTTCCCCGCAACTCCGGCCCTCGAGCAGCTCCGATGCGAAGTGTCCGAACCGAAGCGGCTGGAAACGCTTTGGTGTCGTGACGTCTGCGCGGAGATGATCGAGCTCCGTCAAGGGGTCGACTACGACGATCTCGTACTCGGCGTGTCCATCGGCATGGTGCCCTTCGTCTGCGCAGAGATCCTCGAGCGCGACCCGGCGTGGCGCCAGATGGCGCGCCACGTCGCAACGGTGGCGACGCAGTCATTGCAGGTGTGGTTCCGGGACACCGAGACGGAGCTGGGCTGGCGGCACCCGGGATCAACCATCACGGGATATGTGAAGCCGTTTGACACCGCAGCTTCGATGTCGCATCTCCTCGGCGTCGAGCAGTGGCCGGACCATGCCTCGCCGCGCTCTGTCTTCTACTTCTGCAGCACATTGCCGGAGGGAGACCCGCCCGGGCCCGAGGCACGCGACTACGCCGAGCGCCAACTCGCCCGCGTCCGAGCCAACGCAGTGCAGTTCCTCGAGGCCGAAGTTGGCCAGTTGCTCCCGGGCAGCAAGGACCCCGAGGGCTTCGATTGGAACGGGCTCGTGGGTGACGGCGACCTGACCGGAACGGACCGGATCGACTCGCAGTTTCTCAGCGCCAACGTCGATCCATCCGACCGCTACGTCCAATCGCTGCCAGGCACCGACCGCTTCCGGCTACGGCCCGACGCCAGCGGGTACAAGCATCTCTTCCTGGCCGGCGACTGGACCGACTGCGGCCTCAATGCAGGCTGTATCGAGGCGGCCGTCATCTCGGGGCTCCAGGCCGCAAACGCGATAACGGACCGCGACCGATGGGCAGGCATCAGCGGCGCTTGGACACCGCGTGGTGCACCATGACCGCGCAGGAAGCGTTCGGCGGGGAGTCTGCCGCGGGGGAGGACCGGGCACGCATGCGCGCCGCGCAGGGGCTGATCAGCGACGCTCGCCGCCGCGGGATGTCGATCGCCGGCCGGGTTGCCGACGAATTCGTGCGCCTTATCCCGTCGATCAACAGCGCCCGCGCCGAGCGCGACGATGGCACCGGGCCCGAGGCTCAGGAGTCGACCACCAGGCCCGGTCGGGGAAGCTCTGGCGACGCCGCAGCGGTGCTGCGGGCCGCGCAGATCAGAGCGGAGCGGGCCGTCGATGCTGCCTTGGACGCACTTTCCAACGCGTTCGTCACATGCGCCGACCTCATCGACGGCGCCGCCGATTCCGGCAATGGTGAAGCCGGCCGCGAAACGGTGCGCATTCGATGTGTCGTCGGGTGTCGAGCATCGCGTGGCACCTGGCTCCACAACACCACCAACAGGACCGCCCCACCGCTGCGCATCCACCATGGCGAGCTCCGAACAACCGCCGGGGTGTTGCTCGATGCCGTCACCTGCTTCGAGCCGGACACCGTGGCGCGCCTGGAGTCCGGCACCAGCATGTGCGTATCCGTCTCGGTCACCCCTGCAGCTGACTCGACGCCTGGCGAGTACTACGGCCTCCTGTTCGTTGACGGACTGACGGAGCCGCCGCTCCTGTTCTCGGTGCAGGTGGACGCCCCGCAGGACATCGCATGACCACCTCGGCGACCTCGACGACGCACGTTGCCGAGACGCTACGGGAGCTGGGCATCCAGACCTTGGCGGTGCTTCGCGAACACCTCGACGGCAGCCGACCGCAGTCGTGGCTCACCGATCTCATCATCGACTACCCGACCCGCGGGGGCAAGGCCGTCCGGCCGGCGTTGTGCCTCGCCACCTGCCGTGCCTTCGGAGGGCGGGTGGAGGAGGCATTGCCATCGGCTGCCGCCATCGAACTGCTGCACAATGCGTTCCTCGTGCACGACGACATCGAGGACGAGAGCCTCGTCCGGCGCGGCAAACCGACCCTGCACGAGCTGGCCGGACTTCCCCTCGCGCTGAATGCGGGCGACGCGATGCTGATCGAGGCGATGGCCATCCTGAGAGGCAACCGTGCACTTCTCGGCTCCCGCATGGCCGATCGTGTGCTCCGGGAGTTCGAGCAGATGCTGCGCCACACCGTGCAAGGACAGGCCATCGAACTGGGGTGGCGGCGTGATCACGTCGTCGATCTCGAAGCCGATGACTACGTCGACCTGATCATGCGCAAGACGTGCTGGTACACCACGATCCATCCGCTTCGCATTGGTGCGCTCATCGGCGGCTGGAACCGCATTCCCCTCGAACCCCTCGTCCGTTTCGGTACCTATCTCGGCGCCGCCTTTCAGATCCAGGACGACCTCCTGAACCTCCTCGGCGACGAGGAGACCTATGGCAAGGAGATCCTCGGTGATCTGTACGAAGGCAAGTACACACTGATGCTCGCCCATCTCCTGAAAGAGCTCGACCGGCCTGAGCGAAGCGAGCTGCTTGACGGCTTCCTCGGCATCCCCCGGGAGCAGCGCACCGAGACCGACGCGCGCCACGTGCTCGACCTCATGCACCGGCATGGAAGCATTGCCTTCGCCCGCAACTTCGCAGAAGGGATCAAGGCTGCGGCCATCCATGCGTTCGAGCCGGCATTCGCCGCCGCTCCACCTTCGCCTGATCGTGTGTTCCTCCGCGACATGGTCGATTTCATGCTCGAGCGACAGCTGTGAAGCTCATTCAGTGGTTCCATCGATTGACCAGGAGGCACGTTGTTCGCCAAGAAACTAGGATTCCGCAGATGAGCGACGGATCGAGGTCGGGTGAATCGGCGCACGGAATACCGGACATTGATCCCG
This sequence comes from Acidimicrobiales bacterium, assembly GCA_043734485.1. Taxonomy (GTDB): domain Bacteria; phylum Actinomycetota; class Acidimicrobiia; order Acidimicrobiales; family JANYDT01; genus JAYUDQ01. The sequence goes on from JAYTFI010000078.1 coordinate 14,589, forward strand.
AGGCAGAGCGGGATCTCATCTCGGTCTACCAGTTGGCCCGCGTCGCCGAGGGCGCGCGCCACGCCGACGGCAGGATCGATCCGGATGTTTCCAGCCACATCGCGAGGGTCGCGGCATCGGAAAACATCAGCGGTCCGGGCAAGCTAGCCCTCCTTGCACACCTGAAGGAACAGCGTTTCGTGCTGGGCGACGTCATGCCACTTGCGCTCGCCCTCGTACGTCCTGATCTGTCGAACGCCGAGACGGAGGCGACGACAGCAGGTCTTTTCGACAGGGTCAGACCCGGGTTCGGCGATCCGCTGGGCCGCGATCCGCTCACATACTTCCTCGAAGGTCGCCCGATGATCAACCCTAGCGGAGCGATATCGACAAAAAGCCACCCGTTGATGGCCGGGTTAGCACCCAGTGTCCAGAACACGCTCATGACGATTGTGCCGAAGTGCGACGCGAGCAGGCGCACGGTGAACGGACAGCGCATCTTGTACGTGGAAACGAAGGTCTACTCGACCGCTCCGATCGAGTCGTTCACGGACATCGTGGATCCGCTCAACTGGCCGAAATGCCCCATCCAACATGCCTTCTTCGAGACGATGGAACTTCGACCGCCGGGCAAATCGCCACTGACCGATGACGACGGATGGAAGGGCGTCGTACGCGAAACCGTCAATTTCCGACTCAACATCGGTCAAATGACTACCGATCTGGACGTGCGTTACTTCCACCGAGCCCCGCAGGCGAGTATCAATGAAGCCGTCGGCTGCACGTACAGCTTCAACAGTTCGGCGGACAAACGGATCACCTTCGACCAGGGCTACGTCCTGGTCGAGGACCTGCAGCGAAGCGTCGGAGCCCGCCTTGCCAGCAGCCTCAAAGAGGTCTGGTTCCACGAGGAGGCGTACAACCTCGCCCCCAAAAACATCTGTCCCGTGTGGTCGCTGGCCACATCGGTGATCCTGTTCGCCTGCCTACATCATCCCTGAGGAGCCCCGTGAGTGACGAGTATTCGCAACCCGCGGCGTCCGCCAGCAGTGGTGGTGGTGGTGGTGGTGGTCCGCAGTATCCGAACCCGCTGCAGACGTTGTCCGAAGCGGCCGCCAAGAGCTTCGATCATGCGGCAAATATGGGTCAGAAGGTTGCCGCTGGCACGTACACGGTCGGCGATGGCAAGGCCGATCTCGCGCAGTGCGTCGTCGAAATGGCGGAAACGGCCCAGAAGGTCCTCGGATGGTGGGCGGCCGTTCTCACGACGTCGCCGACCCCTCGCGCAACGGGGTCGCAGATGGCTGCCCGCATGGCGACTCCGGACTTCTGGAGCGCCACGATGAACCTCACCACCGACCAGCGCCCGCTGAAATTGCAGACAACCGGATTCCGGCATGTCGGCTTCGGCCCCGGCCCAGTCATCCAGCCCGACAAAGTGTGGTTCATGCCACCTACCATCGCTGACCCGAGCGTCACATCGTTCACGATAGAAGTCGACATGCGTGGACAGGATCCAGGCATCTACGAGGGAACGGTGGTCTCGGCCCAATATCTGCAGACGCCGGTCACCGACGTGGTGATGCCGACCTGCTGAGGTCTCGGAATGCTCGGCTGGTCCAAAAGCCGGTCCTATGACATAGGTGTCAATTATCGGAGAAGCACCCATGGATCTCATCGCCCGCCGCCCCCATCCATCCGTCCAGGAGGTCTTCGCGTCGGATGTGAATCGTGCGCCGGCGGTGATTCTCGTCGAATCACCTGCTGACCGACAGAGCACGCTTCTGCGAGGTGTGCGCATTCCTCGCCGACGCCGAGCATGCCGAGGTGCTCTATCGGGAGCTGGAGCCCTTCGCCGGGCTAACGATCATGGTTGTGTACCCCGTGTGCCTCGGTCCGGCCGACACGCTGCTGGGCGCTCTCGCCGCGCTGCTTGGCCGAGTTGATCAGGCGGCCGCGCATTTCCGAGCCGCTCTCGATGTTGCTCGACGAAGCGGGTCGCCGGTGTGGGTCGCCGGTGTGGGTCGCCGACGTGGAACGGACCTGCCAGCGAACCCTGGGGGCCGACGGGGCTCGGTCGCTGTGCGGCGGGGAATCGCCGCACCTCGCTCATTGAACCGGGACCGGTCCGAACTGCTCGACCTCCACGATCACGTCAGCTGGGATCCCCAGCCTGGCCGCAGCGTCTCGAATGGCATCGGCGTTGGGTGCCTCGTAGAAGCAGTAGGTCTTCTTCTTGTCGGGACAGGAAGGGCATCCATCGGCGCGGCTGCGAATTTCCTTTTGCATCGAATGCACGCTATGTCACGGTATCTTTTCCCGGTGTTGCGCTTCCCCAGCTGTAGGTCCAGAACGACCACGTGTACGGGCTCCGGACGGCGCGTCGCTCACCGAGGTTGGTGAGGGACGCAGGCTTCCATAACCTTGACGGGCGCCGACTTGAGTCGTGTGTGGCCGACCGTGGCGAACGTCCACGTCGTCTTCCCCGCACGCTGCTCCTCGCGGATGGTGACATGCTGCGGGCGAACTGCTCGGTGATCTCCACCTCCGTGCGGGCGCTGTGCTCCATCCCCCGCCGACTTTCACCTTGCCTGAGTCGGCACCCCAGAACACCACCTGTGGGTCGAACGCGATGGAGAGCACGTCGTCGATGGGACCGCGGTCGTAGGGTTGACCGACGATGCAAATTGATCAATATTGATCATTCGATAGGTAGTTCGACCCAGTACCATAGGATGCGCCTGATAGGCAATAATCCACGTTGCTACTAGCAAAAAGGAGCCTCACATGGGAGAGAATCGAGTTGTGACTGGTGCGCTCAGTCATGAAGAGATCGTCAAGTCATTCCTTGGATCCAAGGCCGTCGATTTCGGAGCACTCGGCAAGTTTGTGTCGGAATATGGCGAGTCGATCGTCTCGTCGGGCCGCGGCGACTATGGCGTCCGCTTCGGTCACTACAACATCCTGGCCTGCTTCAACATCGGGCCCCGCGACTTCGGGCCCGTCGACATCGGCCGGAGCGGCCTCGCCCAGGAGATCTCCGGCTGACCAAGCCCGAGTTGAGCCAACAGTTGGCGCAGCAATGCTGCGCCAACTGCGAGGCTCGTGGCACGACAGTTGGCCCGGACGAAGGAACTCGCGTGGGGACGGAGCGAGGCAGGACGTGGCACCGCCAGGACCTCGCTCACCGCGTCTGCCGCTCGCTCTTAATAGCAGAACGGGTTCTGCGGTTTCTCGGCGAGACCGGGTACCGTGACGACGATGAGCCGGAGGATAGCTTCGGGCCGGACAAGCCGTTCGCTGAAACGGCGATGCTCCTGCACGTCGCCTCGGGCGTGCAAGGGTTTCCAGACGTGACCAACCGTGTCGCCGGGCTGTCTGACTCGTTGGCCCGGCGCGCCCGCGCTCCGCGAACGGCATGCGCGATCGCGCTCAACCCGTCGATCGCCCTGCAGTTGGCAATGCCACACGTGCTGCTGACCCGGCTCGGTCATCCCGATCCCCGATTCGACGAGGTTCTTGAACTCAGCACGCAGAGCTCCGGTGCCGAGGGCCGCGAGGTAGTGCCGCACCGGATGATGGAGCGGATGTGGATCATGTCGTTGTGGAATGGCCATGAACCGGGGGCCGATTTCGATGTTGCCGCACGGCACTCAGTGCTGAACCATCCGTTAGATCTGATCTGGGGCACCCGTGAAGATGCCTATGCCCACACCCACACGTTCATGTATTTCACCAATTTTGGATACTCCCGACGGGAACTCCCGCGGCCCAGTTCAGAAGTGCTCGCAGAGTCCGGGGTCTTGCTGGCCCGGAGCCTTCTCCTCGGCGACTTCGATCTTGCCGGTGAGGTGTTGATGGCCTGGCCGCTCACCGGCGAGCCGTGGAGTCCCGCTGCGACGTTCGGATTCCGGGTGCTGGCCGAGCTCGAAGACCGCGTCGGGTTCCTGCCTGCGAAGAACGGCACGCCGGCGAAGTTCGAGCAGCTCGAGGCGGAGGAACGCACCAGGTATGCGTTGGCGTCGTCGTACCACACGGCCTACGTGATGGGAATGCTTTGCGCGCTCGCGCTGCGTGCCGAGGACACGCCGCCGATCGAGTTCACGGGTTCATCCGTGCCCCGCAGAATCATCGACGAAATGCTCGGCGTGATCGGCGATGACGCCGCACCGTGGCGGGTCACCTTCGACCGCATGAGCCAGGACGAGCAGGGCCGACTCGGGTCGGTCGTCATGGACATGGCCCTGCTCAGCGCTGGTCGGCGCAACGACTACGCGACTGCGGCGACACTGCTCGAGCGAGCAGCGCAGTACGGGCTGGCCTGCTCGCCCCTGTGCTCACAGACCGCCGACCTCCTCCACCGTGTCGCCGTCGGCGCCCGGGTCCTCAGCCACTGACGGGCGCTGGGCAGCGGGCGCCTCAGGCCCCGTGTCCTTCGGCGATTGCTTCAGCGGTGAACGCAGCGAACCTCGCGGTGTCGAAGGCAACGACGAGTCGCGCCTCGGTTTCGATGATCACGCGGTGGGGGGAATCGAGGAACTTGGCGAAGCTACGGCGGTACGCGTCGGCGGGCGCGACATCGACACCGGAAAGTGCCGCGTAGAACCACGTCTTGAGCTCGTGGAAGCCGTCGTCGCCAGTGGCGTGCACGATCGAGTCACCCTTGTAGGAGGCGGTCTTCCCGTTGCGGTTGATGACGATGGCGGACTGCGGACGTTTCCGTAGGGCGGGTACGCGCTTGCGGCGAACCGCGCAGGTGGTCCAGAACTTGCCGTGGCGATAGACGTAGGCGACGACGACGCCGACGGGGTAGCCGTCCGTGGTCGTCCAGTTGAAGATGCATTCGCCTCCGGGCTCGACGAGCGAGCGGAGCGAATCGTCGTCGAGTCGCATGCTGGTGAGGTCTTCGTAGTCGATCTTGTCGCTGTTCATTCGGTCCTCGCTGATGGTGGTTGGCAGTAGTTCAGGCGTCTGTGGCCGGCGGTACTCGGGGGCGGCCGAGCATCTTCTCAACGATCCTTCGGGACGACCCGCAGCAGCAGTTTTCCGTGGTGTCCACCGTTGAGCAGCAGACGCAGGGTCGCCGGGAAGTTCTCGACGCCCTGCTCGTAGTGCTCGTGCATCACGAGCTCGCCGGACTTGAGCCAACTGACAAGAGCAGCTTCGGCATCGGGGAACTGGGCGTGGAAGTGGGTGACGGCAAAGCCCTCCATACGGGCATGGCGCTCGGCCAGCTTGAGGTAGTTGCGCGGACCGCGTACGTCGTCCATGTGCTGGTACTGCGAGATCGCCCCACAGATCACAACCCGCGATCCCTCCACGATCTGCATCAGGACCGCATCGAGGATGTCGCCACCGACGTTGTCGTAGAACACGTCAATCCCGTCGGGTGCCAGTTCTCGCAGCCGCGTGGCGACGTCCTCGTTCTTGTAGTCGATGCCAGCGTCGAAGCGGAGCTCGTCGGTCAGATAGGCGACCTTGTCCGGCCCCCCAGCGATACCGATCACACGGGCCGCGCCGGCGAGGCGAGCCAACTGACCGGCCATCGAGCCGACGGCACCGGCGGCACCCGAAACAACGACGGTGTCGCCCGCCTTGACCGCGCCGACTTCGAAGATCCCGAAGTACGCGGTCATCCCCGTGGTGAGGCCGAGCGCACCGAGGTACGCCGTCGGCGCGACGGAGCCCACAGCAAGTTTGCGCAACGCCACTCCGGGCAGCGACGCGATCGTCTGCGCGCCCAGTGGTCCGAACACGTGATCACCAGGCTCGAGCCCTACCGCGTTGCTCTCGATGACACGTCCGACGCCGAGCGCCGTCACCGCGTTGCCGATGCGGGCCGTCGCGTGGTAACTGCCCTCGTCGAGCACGGTCCGGATGAACGCATCAATGGACAACACCTCGACCTGGACGAGCACCCCACCAGCCGACGGCGGCGCGACCGGTTCATCGACAACGTCGAAGTCGGTGTCGAGGGGCATGCCGCGTGGTCGGCTGATCAGTACCACCTTGCGGTTCGTCTGCGCGCTTGTCATCATATGCCGCCATCGACGGAGAGGATCTGGCCGGTGACCCAGCCTGATGCCGGGGACACGAAGTACAGGACGGCAGCCCCGAGATCTTCCGGCGTTCCCAGACGTCGCATCGGCAATCGCAGTCGGCGTTCGAGCGTTGGGAGGTCGGCATCTTCGAGACGCATCGCGGTCATCATGATCTCCGTGGGCACGGCGCCCGGCATCACGTCACAAGGGCGCTCCCGGGGTCGGCGAATATCTTACTGGCGGTAAATACTATGACATCGTGGGTGGACGAGCGAAGGTCACGACCGCGCCGAGCCATCCGAGGAAGTGCGATGTCGGGCACAATGAGCTGATGACGGATCGAGTCCGCCGTCGACCCGGTCGCCCCGCGGGTAGACAGCACGTGATTGATAGCGAGCGCGTACTCGATGCCGCCGAACGGGCGATCCGTCGCGATGGCGCAGGTGTTTCGATCGAGGCCATTGCCCACGAAGCCGGCGTGACGAAGCCGATCGTCTACGCCCGAGTCGGCAACCGCGCCGAACTGGCCGACGCCTTGGCGCAGAGACTCGCCGATCGGCTTATCGAGGCGGCGGTGATGGCGATCGGGAAGCGCCGCACCGGACGCACGCGGCTCGTTGCCCTGATCCGCTCGAACCTCGAGACGCTGGCTGAGCATCGAGAAGTGTTTCTCTTCGTGTCCGGCGGAGCGTCTGAGGACATGCCGCAGCGCACCCTCTACCTCGCCAAGCAATCCGCCGCGCCGTTGGCCGAACGACTCGCAGCGGGGCGGATGGCGGAAGGCCTTGACCCCTCCGTTGCCGTCGCCTGGTCCTACGCAATTGTCGGCCTGCTGAACATGGTGTCGCTCTGGTGGATCACCGAGTCCGATCAGTCCGCCGAACGAGTCGCTGAGCAGCTGGCTGAACTGCTGTGGTCCGGGCTTGCCGGCGGCGACCAAACAGCCCAACCGATGAGAACGGTGACCACCGGGTTCACTACTCGATCGCGTCGCGGAGCTCGCCGATCAGATCCGTCGGGCGGGTGATGAAGCACAACGGCTGCGGCGCTGCCCGTCTGGGTCATCGACGCGTTGATCGACCGGGGCCTGTTCCGGTTCACGACCCCCCGGGAGTTGGGCGGCGAGGACACGCTGCTGATCCCGACGGTGCACTCGTCGAGGTCGACGGCACCAACGGCACCGTCACCCTTCTCCCGTCAGGAACCTCGACAGGACCAACGACTATCCCCTCCCGAGCGAGCTGTTGTCTCTCGACGGCGAGGTTGCCGTCGTCACCGGAGGCGGACGCGGCACGCCATCCGAACGCCTGACGCAGGTCCCGGCGGACGTAGGACCGACGGAGGCTGAGGTCGATGTCTTCGTCGGTGACCCAGCCGGCCGCATACGCAGCTCGAGTTGGGCGCTGCGAGCTGTGGCCTGTATCCGGACGGCGGCATTGTGACGGCGTTGGGCGCAGAGGCCCGGCGTCTGCTGTTCGACTCGGCCCTGTCGCCATACCAGAAGCTCTGTGTGGATCGCGAGTTCGGCGGCTACCTCGTCGACGACGGCACAGCTCTACAGAGCGTTGCCGTCGTATGCCGCGGTGCAGGACAAGGAAGGCCTGAACGATCCCGCCGAGTTGCACCTCATCGGCTCGTGGGATCGCATCCTCGAAGGACTTGGCGAGTACGCCGCCGCTGGAACGACCGACTTCCGGCTCGAAGTCGCGGCCCACGCCGCCCACGCGCGGGCGGCGACCCGAGCAGCGCTGGCGGCGCACCTTCGCCGCGAACCATAGGCGCAGGGCCTTCCTGCCGTAGGTCGTGCGCAGGCGGACCGGC
>JAYTFI010000079.1:0-3900 GCA_043734485.1 Acidimicrobiales bacterium
CGAAACGACACTGCGCTTACGATGCCGCGACCGCCAGATGCTCTGGACCACGAGCAGCGGGAGGACAAAGGGCACGCGCACCCCGCTCGCGGTCGTCAGCATTGAGCGGATGCGATTGCGTTCACGGGTACGCAGCACCACGGCCCCGGAATCGAAGGAGTCCGCTTCGGGGGGATACGTCGCCGACCCAGGCGTGTTCGGCGTGTTCGGCGATGCCGTGCCGTGGCCGTGCCACTCACCGGCATGTGCAGCCCGGGCTGCAGGCTGGACCCCGAGCCTCATACGCTGCTGCCGCGCTCGCCACGACAGGTCGATGTCTTCGCCGACGTCAGGCCCGGCGCTGACCGCGACGGTGCGGCCGTCTACCTCGTTCGTGGCCGGATCCGCCGAGAATCCGGCCGGCGGCGCAGTCAGGGTGGCGTCGAAGCCGTCGAGGGCCGCGAACGCCGTGGCCCGCACCAGCAGAACAGCATCCGGTAGTGCGGTGACCTCCCGGACCGCATCGTGTTGCCCTTGGTCGAGTTCGAACGCCTCGACCAACGCGATGGTGCTGCCCGCCCGATCGACCCCGAGACCGACGGACAAGAGCCGCTCATGATCGTTCCAGGTGACGATTTTCGGACCCACGAGGTCGAACCCGCTGGCCTCAGCCTCGGAGACCAGGAGCCGCACAGCGTCGGGCGCGAGCGCAACGTCGTCGTGACAGAAGAGGTAGTAGCTCGCTCCCTGGACCATCTCCAGTACCTGGTTGGCCGCGGCCCCGAACCCGATGACCGCTTCGTGGCGGCGGACGAAGGCAGACGGCACGACGGACGCGACCCGGGCCGTGACGGGTTCGAGCGACCCGTCGTCGAGCACGAGGATCGAGAGGTTTGGATGGTCCTGCGTCGCGAGGGAGGCGAGTGCGTCTTCGAACCAGGGTCCGGGGTTGCGGGTGACGACGACCGCGACGACGTTCAGCACTGGGCGAACCCTGGGTGAGCAGCAACGGTCGGAGCGCGTGGCAGATCGGGCTCCATGCAGCATTCGAGGGTAGTCCCCCGCTCCGCGGCGGCGAGGACACCACGGACACCCGTGCCGCTTCCGCGATCTTGCGGAGACGGAGGTCACACCGGCATCCGCTTGCAATAGTTAGCAAGAATGCGTACTCTGCTTGCATGTTCGAAAATGGAATTGACCCCAAGGAAATCCGCACCGCTCTCACGGATGCCGGCCACACAGCCGCCGGCTTCGCCGCTCTCGCCGCGAAGAAGGCCGTCGAGGTCCGTACCGACCTCACGGAGCGTTACGAGACCCAACTGACCGAGAGCCGCAAGGCCGCGCTCGACGTCGTCAACCGCCTCCAGGATGTCCGCACCACCGTCGAGGCCCGGGTCGAGCCCGTCGTCGCCAAGCTGACCGAGCGCCTGCCCGAGCCCGCCCAGAAGGTCATTGCCGACATGACCGAGGCCCGCAAGGCGTTTCAGGCCAAGGCCCACGAGTTCGTCGTGAAGGCCATCACCGCCAAGGCATCGGCCCCGAAGACCCGCAAGAGCACTCCGAAGGCCAAGGCAGCAGCGCCGAAGGTCCGCGCCGCCGCCAAAGTCAAGGCCGCCGCGGCGCCCAAGGCCACCCGCAAGCCCCGCGCCGCGAAGGTTGCCGCCTGAGCTTCACCGATTGACGGTTCTCGGAGCGCCTCTTCTGCGTTTCACCTCGGCGATGCCGCACTTCCGGGTGCGGCATCGTCGCGTTCGCCGTTCGCTCCGAGCGTCAACTGCTCTGCACCCGTTGACGCCACCAGTGAAGCGTCGCCGCGAGCGCATCATCGAGGGCATGAACGGCGGTCCATCCCGTGTCGGCCCGCAAGCGGGACGAGTCGCCGAAGATCACCGGCACGTCGGAGGGGCGGAATCGCTCGGGATCGACAGTGACGCGCAGCGGACGCTCGGCCAGTGCAATCAGGCGGTCGACAAGCTCACTGATGGGAACAGCAGTTCCGGAGCACACGTTGTAGGTCGCGCCGGCTGTTCCCCGCTCGACACACGAGCGATAGGCGCGGACCACGTCCCTGACATCGCTGAAGTCCCGAGCGGCAGCGAGGTTGCCAACGGCGATCTCCTCGCTTCCGGCCGCCTCAGCCTCAGCGATGGCGCGAGCAACCGCGCTCACGACGAACGCGTCGGACTGGCCCGGGCCGATGTGGTTGAACGGACGGGCAACGATCACGGGAACCTGCTGGCCATGGAACGCCTGCAGGGCGGCGAGCTCGCCAGCCGCTTTCGATGCGCCGTATGGACTTGCCGGACGCAGGATGTGCGTTTCCCGGACAGGCAGCTCGTCGGGCGCGATCAGCCCGTAAACCTCGCCGGACGACACGATGAGCACCCGCGGTTTCATCCGTAGTTGGCACACGGCGGACACCACGTTGAGCGTTCCGAGCACGTTGATCGTGAACGTCTCGGCCGGATCGGCCCACGAACGGCTCACGTCGGCCTGTCCGGCAAGGTGGTACACCGCGTCCGGAGCCGCTTCACGGATAGCCGCGGCGATCAGCGCAGGCTCGGTGATGTCGACGAACGGCGCGATCACCTCATCACCCGATGCCGCGAGATGCGCGCAGAGGAACGACCCGACGAAGCCGCCCCCACCTGTAACGAACGCTCGCATCGAGCGGTCAGGCTACCGGCCTTGGGTGCCGCGCCCGGTCACCCCGCACTCCTCGCAACGACCGAATGGGCGCCACCTCAGCTCAGAATCGCCCCGAGCGACCGGTACACGTCAGCGTGGGCTACTGCGCATGCGGTCCAGGTGAACGTCGATGCACAACCGAGTCGGGCTTCGAGGCGAGGCCCTTCGCCCGAAAGTGCGGACGTGATCGCTGCCGCGATGGACGCGGGATCGCGCGGGTCGGTCAGGAGCGCGGCGCCTGCCGCCAGCTCGGCCATCACCGTGGCCTCACTCGTGACGACGGGAGCGCCGCATGCGAGTGCCTCCACCACCGGCATGCCGAACCCCTCCTCGAACGACGGGTAGGCGACGACACCCGCGGCTCGCAGCAATGCGGGCAGATCATCGGGCGCGACGAACCCGAGCCGGCGGACCCTTCCAACTGTCGGAACCTTGAGCGCATCCCATGCCCCGGGCCACGCGCCGCCGGCCAGCACCAGCTCCGGCGGCGTGGAGGAACCACTCTGCGCGCAGATGATCTCATATGCTCGCAGAAGGTTATGGACGTTCTTCCGTGGCTCGATGGTCCCCAGATGGAGGATGAACGGAACCGTGACCGCGAGCCGTTGCAGGATCTCGCGCTCGTTCGCCGCAACGGCCGCTGTGAATCGGGTGTGGTCGATGCCGTGGTGGATCACGTGGACCGGGCACCGGGGAGGCGCATGCTCCTGAAGCAGCGCGGCAGTCGCCTCGCTCACACAGACGATCGCGTCGGCTTCGGCCGCCGCCTTCGCTATCGCGCGCCTGAAAAGCATCCGCTTCGAACGTTGGTGGTCCTGAGGTCGGGTGAAGAACGTGAGGTCGTGCACGGTGACGACCCGGGCAAGGCAAAGCCGGTCACGCCGGGACAGGTGCTCGGGCATCGTGTAGTGGGGGCTGTGTAGTACCTCCGCATTTGGAGCGGCGCGACGAAGTGCGCGCACCAGGCCGGTCTGCTCCCATAACAGCCGCAGCGGGCGCAGGGATGGTGCAACGCCCACGAACTCCCCCGCTCCCGGCCATCGAGCCGGCGAATCGGAACGCCGGGCGATGAGGACCGGCTCGATGCCGGCTTGCGGCAGCGCACCGATCAGTCCGTGCACATACGTTCCTGCGCCGCCGGAGCGCGGGTGAACGGCCGAGACATCGATGGCCACACTCATCGGCGATTCGGCCCAGAGATAGCGCGCCAGACCGACCGGTGGGCGTCGGCCG
>JAYTFI010000080.1:0-1591 GCA_043734485.1 Acidimicrobiales bacterium
CTCAGCGAGGTGGTGAAGGCGTGGGAGGCTGCGGCAAAGCCCGCTTCTGACGCCGGCATCCCGGTTGCGTTCCTACGCACCGGCATCGTGATGTCGACCAAGGGCGGCGCCCTGAAGCAGCAACTACTCCCCTTCAAACTGGGCGTCGGGGGACGGCTCGGCAAGGGCGCCCAGTACCTCTCATGGATCTCGCTCGACGACGAGATCGGTGCGATCCGCTTCGTGCTCGACAGCGCGCTTGCGGGAGGCAGCACAGCGGGGAAGCCACTCACCGGTCCGGTGAACCTTGTTGCGCCCAAACCGGTTACGAACCTCGAGTTCACCAAGGCCCTGGGTGCGGCGCTGCATCGACCCACGCTGCTGCCGATCCCGTTGCTGGCGTTGAAGCTGCTGTACGGCGCCGAGATGGTCGAAGAGATGCTCCTGTCAAGCACGCGAGTCGAGGCGAGGACCCTGTCGGCGCACGGATACGCGTTCCAGCACACCGAGATCGGCGCGACCCTCGACTACCTGCTGTCGACTCATGGCTGACCTCACCAACGACTCGGACGTCTTAATCATCGGCGCCGGGCTCGCAGGCCTGGCGTGTGCGGTGCACCTCACCGAGGCCGGCCGCAGAGTCACGATCCTCGAAGCCGGCGACGGCGTCGGTGGGCGGGTTCGCACCGATGTGGTCGACGGGTTCGTGCTCGACCGTGGCTTCCAAGTGCTCCTCACCGCCTACCCCGAAGCAAAGTCGATTCTTGACTACAAGGCGCTCGATCTACGTCCCTTCGCTCCTGGGGCCCTCATACAGATCGGCGCGAAGCGGGCAAAGGTGGTCGACCCGGTCCGTCAATTCACGTCGATCCTGTCGACGGCCAAGGCGCCGATCGGCACCGTCCTCGACAAAGGTCGCGTCGCCCTGCTTCGGCGAGAACTCGGCAGACTCGACCTCTCAGCGCTGTGGGAACGTCCGGACATCACGACGTTGCAATACCTACGCGAACAGAAGTTCAGCGCGCAGATGATCGACCGGTTCTTCCGGCCGCTGTTCGGAGGGATCTTCCTTGACCGCGACCTCCTAACCTCGAGCCGGATGTTCGAATTCGTCATGCGGATGCTGGCCGATGGGGAAAACGCGATTCCGGCGATCGGCATGCAGGCCATTCCGAATCAGCTCGCCGCTCGCTTGCCAGCCGGGACGATCCGCCTCGGATGCCGGGTAGGGGCGGTCGCCGATCACGCCGTGACGCTGCTCGATCTCGGCACGGTCGAGGCGAAGACCATCGTGATCGCCACCGAGGGCTCGCAAGCCGCGAAGCTTCTTGGTGACAGCACCGCGTCGGGAGCACCGGGCGTCGCCGATCCCGGCTCGGTTCCGGTCAGTTGCGTCTACTTCGCGGCCGAGCAAGCGCCTATCGATCAACCGTTCATCGTCCTCAACGGGGACGGTGCAGCGGCCGGGCCGGTCAACAACTTGTGCGTGCCATCGCTCGTTTCAGCGGCGTACGCGCCGAGGGGCCGCCATCTCGTCAGCGCGTCCGTGCTCGGTTCGCACCGGGCGCCGGACAACGCTTCGCTGGAAGCAGCGGTCACCGCCCAGCTCAAG
>JAYTFI010000081.1:0-2334 GCA_043734485.1 Acidimicrobiales bacterium
GCGCGATGGCGAAGTCGCACGCGCAGGCCAAGCCGAGGCCACCTGCCAGCGCGCTGCCGTTGAGTTTGGCGATGACCGGCTTCGGGGCGGCCCCGATCCGCTGGAAGATGCGCACAAACAGCGGCAGGTCGTCGTCGGCCCCCGTAGTGCTGACCGTGCGCCGTTCTTTGAGATCCGCGCCGGCACAGAACACGGTGCCGGTGCCGGTCAACACGATCACCTTCGCCGCCGTATCCCCGATGGCCTTGTCGAGGTTCGCAGCGAGGCTTTCCACCAGGTCGACCGAGAGCGCGTTGCGATTCGCCGGTCGGTTCAGGGTCACGGTGGCGACGCCTCCCGTGACATCGAGGAGTGTTGCGGAGTCAGTGTTGTCGATCACCGCCGCATTGTGCCGCGAGACCTCGTCCGTTGGCGAGGCAGGTGGAGGGACTCGGGATATTCGGTGGCTCCGGTCATTCGAAGCGTCGGTACGTGAAGGCGACCATGCCGTCGGTGTCGCCCGGCAGCAGACGCGAACCCCGACCCAGTGGTTCCCAGCCATCGCCCACCGGACGCGGTCCGATCTCCAGCTGCGGAAGCGACGACGCGACCCAGTTGTCGATGCCCGTCGACTCCTCGGCCGTCAGCGTGCAGGCGCTGTAGACGATCCAGCCGCCGATGCAGACCTGATCGGCCGCGGCTCGCAGCAAGGCTCGCTGCAGCACCACAAGACCGGCGATGTCGGCCTCGGTGATGCGCCAACGCGCATCGGCCCGCCGCCGCAGCGACCCCAGACCCGAGCATGGTGCATCGACGAGCACCCGCTCGAAACCACCGCCGACAAAGGGGGGTGCGGTGGCGTCGGCGACGATCGGGAACACGCGGTCGCGCAGGCCGAGAGTGCGCACGTTCTCAGCAATGAGCCGGACGCGGTGGGCGTGGACGTCCAGGGCGAAGACCTCAGCGCCGGTCTGGGCTACGGCCGTGGCCTTTCCACCAGGGGCCGCACACAGGTCGAGGACCCGCTCGCCGGCGCGTGCACCGAGGAACTCGCCGACCATCTGCGACGCGGGATCCTGGACGTATCCGTCAAGCCTGCGGGTCACCATCGCCGGCTCGTTCATCCGCGACATGACCTGCATGGCAAGGATCTCGCCGAGCTCACGCGACAGCCGGTTGTAGATCCAATCCGGATAGCTCAGGCTCGTGGCGAAGTCGGGCCACTCCGGGTCGAGGTCGGCGGAGATCTTGCGCAGCACGGCATTGACGAAGCCGCGGGAGCGCCGAGGTGCGAGATCCACGGTCGCCGACACGCCGGCGTGCGGAGGCGTATGCAGGAACACGAGTTGGTAGGCCCCGAGCTGGAGTACCCGTCGGGTGCCCGCGTCGAGCTCGCGCGTGATGTGCCGATCGATCAGCCAATCGCAGGCCCTTCGCATGCGTACCGCCCCGTAGGTCAGCTCCGTGGCGAACGCCTTGTCCCGAACGGACATCGACGACGCTCGATCGGCATTGCGAAGCAGTTCGGGAAGGGCCAGGTTGGCGTACGCGCCGTTGTCCACCGCCTCGAGGGCGCGCAGCGCAACGGAACGGGCCGTCGACGAGCCCGATACGACCCGGCCCGACCCCGGTGGCGGCGGTGCTGAGCTCCGGGGAACCGGCACCGCCACCGCCACGTGCTCCGGCGCCGTTTCCGACTCGGCGTGCGGCGGCGAAACGGGCTCCGACACGCGATCACCGCTCGGGTCACCGGCGTCGGGACGTGGTTCGACCATCGTCATGCGCCGCACATTTCAATGATCCGCCGACTCGTATGCCACCCGCCGGGCGTCATGAACCGAGCCGTTCTCGGACGCCCGGCTGGAGACCGTTGCGCCACGCAATTGCATCCATGGAAGCCTTTCCTTCGGGTTGCACCCGGAGGATGCGCAGCATGCCTTCTCCCGTTGCGACCCGAACCATAGAGCGGCTCTCCACGATCGTGCCGGGCGCAAACCGGTCGTTCGGCATTTCGCCTGGCACGCACGTGTCCTCTCGGGCACAGCTCATTTCTGAACCTCCGCGCAACGTCGCTGACGGTTCGATCGGCACCGGATCCATCGGCTCGGCGAGGGCTTCGAGAACCTTCACGCGCTTCCCCCGGAACACCGTCCACGCCGTACCGAGGCGCGTGAGGCGACCGAGCGCAGACGCAGGACGCGTCCAGTCGATGGCGAACTCCGACGGATCGAGCTTCGCCGCATAGGTGGGCTCGCCGCGCTGCGCCACCGCAGTCCCGGGGTCAAGGGGACCGTGGGCGAGCGCATCGACGAGCATCTCGCTCCCGATGGCCACGAGACGGTCCCGAAGAACGGC
>JAYTFI010000082.1:0-5849 GCA_043734485.1 Acidimicrobiales bacterium
AGGCCGTAGGCGAGCGCGGCCGCCGTGGGCTCATTGATGATGCGCATCACCTCGAGGCCAGCGATCTGGCCGGCCTCCTTGGTGGCCTGGCGCTGCGCGTCGTCGAAGTACGCAGGCACGGTGATGACGGCCTGCGTGACGGTGTCGCCCAAGTAGGCCTCGGCGTCGCGCTTCAGCTTCATGAGCGTGCGGGCGCTGATCTCCTGCGCCGTGTACTTCTTGCCGTCGATCTCGGTCGTCCAGTTCGTGCCCATGTGGCGCTTGACGGACCGGATCGTGCGGTCGGCGTTGGTGACGACCTGGCGCTTGGCCACCTCGCCGACGAGGACCTCGCCGGACTTCGAGAAGCCCACGATGGACGGGGTCGTGCGGGCACCCTCGGCGTTCGGGATGACGACGGGCTCGCCCGCCTCCAGCACGCTGACGACCGAGTTGGTGGTGCCGAGGTCGATGCCTACAGCCTTGGCCATGGTGAAGCTCCTTGGGATTTCGGTGGTTCGGTTGATTAGGGGAGGTGAATCAGTGAAGCCGGGAAACCTTGTGCAACCGTCTCGGCACTCGGCCGGGCTGCATTGACGACGACAACCGTAGCAAAGTTGAGCGTATTCCTATCAACTTGCGTTTTGGACTCAGCGTCCGTTCGAGGAGAAGTGCTGATAGTCCTTCACCGTTGTGAACCGGCCACCCCATCCCCACCCTTGCGCCGCGAACGCTCGGACCACGACCCCGCGGGCGCCCACCACACCGGGCTCGCCGACAACCGCAATACGGTCGGCGAAGCGCTGCGCGAACGGGTCGAGGGTGCTGCGATCAGCCCGGACGTACGGGTTCTGCACCGGGTTGATGTCAACGGCGCGGCCATACGCATGCTGAGAGAACCCGCTCGTCGCGCCGAACGCGGGCCGGCAGTTGAACGCCGAGGTGTTGTTCGCCTTGGTCGACGTGTCGTCGTCGCCCCCGTACGCCTCGATCGGGACCATGTGTTCGATCGGGAACCTGGCCGCGAACAGCGCACCGAAGACCCGGACCAGGGCGTCGGTTGCGTCGCGGTGCACGACGAGATGGCCGTCGTGCGCCGCGCCGTCGAAGCCCCAGTAGGTGAGGGTGAGATCGCGCAGATCCGTGAGCGGGACCGGGCAGCTGCGACGCCAGGTCACGCCCGTCATCGCTGCCCGGGTGGCCGGTTCGATGACGGTCACGGTGCTGCAGAACCGTCCCAGAGCGCATCCGGCCTTCGCCGCAACCGTCGGCGGCACACCGGCGAACCCTAGGACGAGAACGAATCCCACGGCGGACCGGCGTGAGATCCGACCGAATCTCCCGAACCGGCCACGCCAGGCCCGCGCTCTCCGGACCCCGCGCACGACGGCCTACCCCTCGACGCGGCGCCGACCCTCGAGGGCCCGCCCCAGGGTGAGCTCGTCGGCGTATTCCAGGTCGCCGCCGACCGGCAGCCCGCTGGCGATCCGTGACACCGGCACCCCCAGCGGCTTCAGCAGTCGGGCCAGGTACATCGCCGTGGCCTCCCCATCGAGGTTCGGGTTCGTGCAGAGGATCACCTCGGTGATGTCCTCGGTGCCGAGGCGCGCGAGCAGTTCCTTGATGCGCAGCTGGTCCGGGCCGATCCCTTCGAGGTGGTTGATAGCGCCCTGGAGCACGTGGTAGCGCCCCCTGAATTCCTGGGTGCGCTCCACCGACACGATGTCCCGCGGCTCCTCGACGACGCACAGCACGGCCAGTTCACGCCGGGTGTCGAGGCAGATGCCGCACTCGGCAGTACGGGTGGGATCGCCGATCGCGTCGACCGGGAGCTCGGCGATGTTGAAGCAGCGCCGGCAGAAGACGATCCGCTCCTTTGCCTGCGCGACGGCGCGAGCCAGCCGCAGCGCGTCGTCCTTGGGTCGCTTGAGCAGGTGGTACGCAATGCGCTGCGCCGACTTCGGACCGATGCCCGGCAGTCGGCCCAGCTCGTCAATCAGCTCCTGGACCGAGCCGGCATAGAGGTTGGCCATGAGCTTGTGAACCGGCGTTTCAGCCGAGCAGCCCGCCCAGGCCGCCGCCGAGCGAGCCGAGCCCGATCGAGCCCATTGCGTCGTGGGTGAGCTGGGCGACCTTGGCCGCCGCGTCGTGGATGGCGGCCAGCACGAGATCTTCAAGCATCTCGACGTCTCCCGGATCAACCGCAGCCGGATCGATGTGGACGGCCGTGAACGTCATTGCGCCGGTGACCTCGATACGGACCACGCCGCCCCCCGAGACACCGACGACGGTTTGCGACGCCGCGGCCTCCTGCGCGGCGACGAGCTGCTGTTGCATCTGCATCGCCTGGTTGAGCAGGTCGTTCATGTCGGGCAGGTCAGACATCGGGTCTCCTCGGGGTTGGGCAGCGGCAGAGGCCGCGGGCGGATGCGGTTCACCGACCGTGGCCGTCATCGACGACTTGGGCGCCGGGAAAGGCCTTCGTCAGGTGATCCAGTGTGGTCGGGATGGCAGCGGCTGGAGCGTCGATCAGATCCGCAGGGTCGAAGTCATCGATGTCGTGTTCGGGAGCGCCCATCGTGGGGGGCGC
Source organism: Acidimicrobiales bacterium (assembly GCA_043734485.1). Lineage (GTDB taxonomy): Bacteria > Actinomycetota > Acidimicrobiia > Acidimicrobiales > JANYDT01 > JAYUDQ01. The sequence goes on from JAYTFI010000082.1 coordinate 2,570, forward strand.
CTCGGACACGCTCTGCGGTGCGGGCACGGCCACATCATCGACCGTGTGCGCACCGATCGGGCCGTCGCCCTGCGGGTCGACCACGAGACTGAGACCCAAGGCTGCTCCGGTGTAGGAGCGGACCACTGACTCCCAGGGCGCACGCCACTCCATGCATCGTTGCAGGTGCATCGGGTTGGGAAGCCCAAACACCGCCGTCGCCGCATCGCCGTGCAGGAAGCGGCCGGCGGCCAGGAGGATCTTGCCCTTCCGATCGAGGAGCTCGAGCATGGGCTCCTTGGCGGCGTTCAACGCGTCCGTGCTGATTTGGCCAAACGGTGCCGGCGGGCCGGCGGGAGCGGACGGGCCGACCGGGGTCGGAACGGCTGCGGCAGCGGACGACGACTCTGGAGGAAGCACCTCCGCACCGGATCGCGCTGCATGCACCGGACGAGCCGGGGCACCCGACCGCGAACCGAGGACGGCGCGGGCACCGTCGGCGGCGCCCCCACGAGTCGCAGCAGCTACGGGCTTCGTCTCGCTGATCGGCGCCCGCAGACTTGGCAACGAGCTGACAGGCATGTCGGCCCGTGGTCCGGGACCAGGCGGCGGCGCGGTGGTGAGCACAGGCAGGGAGGGCGTCGGCATCGGAGGAGGCGTGTCGGTTGGCTGATCTGTCGCCGGCGGTGGGTTGGGCAGGGCGACGTGTTCCGCCGAGTCGGTGCCCATGCGTGGGGTCAACGGTCGCGGACCCGGCTGCGGCAGCGAGGGCTCGGCGGGGACAGGAGGCGATGCCATGACGACCGGCGTCACCCCCAACATCGTGGGCGCTACACCGGCGGCGAGACGACGCTCGATCTGCTCCAACCGCTCGGCCAACGCCGCGGGTGACGTGTCCAGATCGGAGCGGACCAGGCGGACAAGGGCCACTTCAAGGGTGATGCGGGGATCCAGTGAGTCGCGCATGACGACAAGCGCCTCACCGAGCTGCTCGATGGCGCGCGTGATCGCGGCCGGGCCGAGCCGGCGGACCAGCTCGCCATCGGCAGCGGGTCGGACGAGGCCCATGTGCACCAGGAACGCCTCTCGGAGCACCTCCAGTAGGTCACGCGTGAGCTGCCGGGGTTCGCGTCCCCGGTCCACGGCCCGATCGACGGCGCTGAGGACAGCCGTCGCCTCCCGCTCGGCCAGTGCAAGAGCGAGCTCGGTGACGTCGAAGGAATCCTCGATCCCACCGGCAGCAGCCACCTGATCGAGAGCCGACAACGCATCACGGGCCGACCCGTTGCCCTTGCGGGCAACTGCCGCGATGGTGGCCTCGTCGAGACCGAGGCCGGCATCGGCAGCGACACCCCGTACAAGATCGATGAGCGTGTCGAGCGGAAATAGCCGGAACTCAAAATGCTGGGTACGGCTGCGGATCGTGGGCAGCACCTTCTGCGGGTCGGTCGTGGCCAGCACGAACACGACGTGGTCGGGCGGCTCTTCGAGCGTCTTCAGCAGGGCGTTGGAAGCCGCCGTCGAGAGCATGTGCACCTCGTCGATGATGTACACCTTGCGCCGGCCGGCCGTGCCGAGCGAGGCACGGGCCACGAGCTCACGCATGGCGTCGACACCGTTGTTGGAGGCTGCATCGAGTTCGCTCACGTCCATCGATGCGCCGCTGGTGACGAGGCGGCACGATTCGCAGACGCCGCAGGGCTCACCGTCGCGCAGGTCCGTGCAGTTCAGCGCCTTGGCCAGGATGCGGGCCGAGGTCGTCTTGCCACAACCGCGCGGGCCGGAGAACAGGTAGGCGTGGGCGACCTTCCCGGTGCGGACGGCGTTGCGCAGGGTCGCGCTGACGTGGTCCTGTCCGAGCACGTCGCCGAAGCGCTGTGGCCGGTAGCGGCGGTAGAGCGACTGGTACGTCACGCGGTGGACTGTACCGGTCGGCTGTGACAGTGACGGCGGCACCAGAACCCGGCCCCGTCGGTTTCGCTCCGCTGGGCGAGAAACCGAATGCCGGCGTCGCTAGAACTCCACCCGGAGAGAAACCGACAGGACTCTAATGACGGGCCGCTCGGCGCGGCCGGCCAGACTTTTCTGCGGCACAAGAGATGGCCCGCTGAGAGCTGCTGCCTCCCGGCTCTGACTCGGTTCACGGGTTCCCTTTGCGCAGGGCCCGACCGACCGCGCCCAACGGCCCGTCGTCCGAACCCGCCAGTAGCGGGACCTAGTACACGCTAGCGTGCCCGGTCGACACAACGGGCGCATGTCGGCCCGGAGCTGTCTGGAGGAGTGCGAGAGCGGCCGAATCGGCACGCTTGGAAAGCGTGTGTGGGGCAACTCACCGTGGGTTCGAATCCCACCTCCTCCGCGTGAGCGCCCCTCTGTCCCCAAGCTCGGCCGCAGGCGACGGTGCCGCCGAGGCTACCGGCGCGTCGGGAGCGACCACCGACGACATGGCCATGCAGATCGCCCTCGAGGAGGCCCGCTCGGCGCTGGCCCATGGCGACGTCCCTGTCGGCGCGGTCGTCGTCCTCGACGGCGTCGTCATCGCCCGCCGGCACAACGAGCGCGAAGCCACCAACGACCCAACTGCGCACGCCGAGGTGCTTGCGCTGCGTGACGCTGCGGCCCAGGTCGGTAGCTGGCGACTCGACGGCGCGACACTTGTCGTCACCCTCGAACCTTGCCCGATGTGCGCCGGCGCGCTGCTCAACTCCAGAGCCGCCCGCTTGGTGTTCGGTGCAAACGATCCGAAGGCGGGCGCGTGCGGATCGCTCTACAACCTCTGCGCAGATGCACGGCTGAACCACGAGATCCCGGTCACTCCCGGGCTTCGGGCCGATGAGTGCGGCGAGATGCTAACTGCCTTCTTCGCCGAGCGCCGAGCCTGACCCGTCCGCTCCGGCTGCGAAAGCGACCTCGGACACCGCAGACCCGGCTACGATCACGGCCCGGTTGTCGTCCCCTGGAGAGGTGCGAGAGCGGCCGAATCGAACGCACTCGAAATGCGTCGTACTGCAAGGTACCGTGGGTTCAAATCCCACCCTCTCCGCGTCGACCGGCTGCATGGCCGGCATTCGAACCCCGGCCTTGGGCCGGGGTTTCGTCCATTCAGCCTTCGTCTCGAGCGACGCCCATCAGCGCACCAACGCGATCGAGATCGACATCGGCGCCAAGCAGGCTTGCGCCATGACGAAGGGCCACGGACGCAATCATGCAGTCGACCATCCCTCGTGGTGTGATGCCGACCCGCCGACACGACCGATAGATCCGAGCTGCGGCTTCGAAGTCAACAGCGGCATCGAAGCGC